>NZ_JAUBQR010000016.1:0-50363 GCF_036701385.1 Microcoleus sp. Pol12B4
AAATGAGCCTTCACTATTTTTTGCCGGAGATCGAGAGAATACGCTTTCATTAGGTTTGACTACAACAATGATATTTTGTTGTACCTCATTACAGCGGAATCCGCTGTATCGAAGATTTGGGCAGAAAGATTAAGCTATCGCAGCGAATGACTTGTCAGTTGTATGCTGGACATCGCGGTGCGGGAAAGTCAACAGAATTGCTGCGACTTCAGGAATATTTGCAAAATCAAGGCTGCTTTGTCGTCTATTTCGCGGCTGACGAGCAAGATATTAATCCCGAAGATACTGAATATACTGATATTTTGCTAGCTTGCACCAGACATTTGTTAGAAGAGCTCAGAGATGCCAACTCTAAACCTTTACGCGATTGGATGCGAGATAGGTGGGAAGATTTGAAAGATTTAGCCCTAACCGAAGTGTCTTTTGAAACCTTGAGCTTAGAGTCGCAAATTGCTCAGTTTGCCAAACTGACGGCGAATGTCAGAACCGTACCGAGTCTGCGCCAAAAAATTCGAGATAAAATTAATCCCCACACCACGACGCTGATTGATGCGCTGAATGAGTTTATTGGCGATGCTAAAAAAAACTTGCCGGATAAATCTTCGCAACTCGCAGTAATTGCCGATAATTTAGACCGAATTGTGCCGTTTTCCCAGGACGGGAAACGCAGCAATCTCGACGAAATCTTTTTAGACCGCACTGAACAACTCAAAGCTTTAGATTGCCATGTCATTTACACCATACCGATTTCTATGGTGTATTCTAACCGCGCTACTGAGTTAATCAATAATTATAACGACCCGCAAGTGTTGCCGATGATTATGGTGCAGAATCCTGACGGCAGCACCAACGAAGCGGGACTTGCTAAAATCAAAGAGTTGATTGAAAAGCGGGTAAAACAAGTCAATCCGAATCAATTTTTAGAAACAGGATTGTTTGACAGTGGAGAAACTCTAGAACGTCTGTGTTTGATGAGTGGGGGTCACGTCAGAAATTTGCTGTTGATGATGCAAGAAGCAATAACTCGCACCGAGGATTTGCCAATTACTGCAAAAGCAGCGCAAAGGGCAATTACTCAAGCGCGGGATGTGTACCGCAGAACTCCTGAAGAAGGCGAATGGCAAATTTTAGCGCAAGTCTCCAAAACTCAGCGCATACTGAACGATGAACAGCACCGTAATTTATTGTTTAGCCGCTGTATTTTGGAATACCGATACTATGATGAAGCAGGAGAAATGCAGCCTTGGTATGATATTCACCCGCTGATTAAAGGAATCAAGCAATTTAAAGATTGTCTTGCAAAATTGATCCATGACAGCAGAAATAATTGATTGGGATGCCGATTTACCCGAAGCAGAACCAGAGGAAGAATATCAAACTCTGGTACGCACCCTCAAACGGACAAATGGTTTCCGGTTGTTGTTTGTTGAGTGTTCACCTGCGGAAGGTGAACGCTTGATTGCGAAAGTTCAAGCAGATGTGCCGCAGAAAAAGATTGAAGTGTTGCCGCTGGATGAGTCGGTTTATAATTTTTATAAGATAATTGAAGATTTGCCAGACCGAGATGCAATTAATATTCTGTTTGTGAAAGGCTTAGAATATTCACTTTATGAATATGAGAAAGAAAAAAAAGACATCGGATGGGAAAGCAAGGATATTTATTCTTATAGTTGGCGGGGTGTGCCGTCGGTTTTAATTAATTTAAACCAGCAGCGGGAAAGGTTTAGAGATGGTTTTAAGATTTGTTTTGTGTTTATTTTGCCTCGTTTTGCAGTGAATTATTTGATCCAGCGGGCCCCGGATTTCTTTGATTGGCGCTCGAGTTTATTTAAGTTGTCGATGGATAAAGAACTGCTGCAACTAGAATCAAGGCAGGCTTGTTCCGAAAGAGGGAAGCGAGAAGATTATCTAGCTTTGACTTTCCAAGAAAGAAAACGGGAATTGGTGAGGATTCAATCTTTAATTGATGAGGATGGGCAAACACCCGAACAACAAGCAGAATTGTTTTATGAACAAGGTTTATTGTATGGCTATGCTGAAGAATATACAAAGGCGATAGCCTCCTTCGACAAAGCCTTAGAATTCAAACCAGATTATGACGAAGCCTGGTACTATCGCGGCATTGCACTGGCTAATTTAGAAAGATGGGAAGAAGCGATAGCCTCCTATGACAAAGCCTTAGAAATCAAACCAGATTCATACCAAGCCTGGTATAATCGGGGCCATACACTGGATGATTTAGGAAGATTGGAAGAAGCGATATCTTCCTACGACAAAGCCTTAGAAATCAAACCAGATTCATACAAAGCCTCGTTCAATAGAGGCAAAAGCCTGGGTAATTTAGGACGATGGGAAGAAGCAATCGCCTCCTACGACAAAGCCTTAGAAATCCAACCAGATTTACAGGAAGCCTGGAACAATCGGGGCTGTGAACTGGGTAATTTAGGAAGATTGGAAGAAGCGATAGCATCCTTGGACAAAGTTTTAGAATTCAAACCCGATGATGACTTTGCTTGGAAAAATCGGGCCATTGCACTGGATAATTTAGGAAGATTGGAAGAAGCGATAGCCTCCTACGGCAAAGCCTTAGAATTCAAACCAGATGATGACGAAGCCTGGAACAATCGGGGCATTGTACTGGGTAATCTAGGAAGATTGGAAGAAGCGATCACCTCCTTCGACAAAGCCTTAGAAATAAAACCAGATTTACACCAAGGCTGGTTCAATCGGGGCAGGGCACTGGATAATTTAGGAAAATTGGAAGAAGCGATCGTCTCCTTCGACAAAGCCCTAGAAATCCAACCAGATTTACACCAAGGCTGGTTCAATCGGGGCCATACACTGGATAATTTAGGAAAATTGGAAGAAGCGAGCGCCTCCTACGACAAAGCCTTAGAAATCAAACCAGATTTACAACAGCTTGTCTGGTACATTCGGGGCCATGCACTATGTAATTTAGGCTTATTAGAAGAAGCCATCGCCTCCTACGACAAAGCCTTAGAAATCAAACCATATTTACACGTTTTCTGGTACCTTCGGGGCCATGCACTATGTAATTTAGGCTTATTAGAAGAAGCCATTGCCTCTTATGACAAAGCCTTAGAAATCAAACCAGGCGATAACTTTGCCTGGTTATTTTATTTAGGCTTATTAGAAGAAGCCATCGCCTCCTATGACAAAGCCTTAAAAATCAAACCCGGCGGTAACTTTGCCGGGTATAGTATTAGACATCTGCGTTTTATAATAAAGCTTGCTGTTATGCGTTGCGTAGTCAAATTGACCAAGCGATTCAGAAGTGGCAGCAAGGCATCAATCTGAACCCTGACAAATACCGAGAAATGGCAAAAACTGACTCGGATTTTGACAACCTGCGATCGGATACTAGGTTTCAAGCCTTGATTCAAGAATAGGGATTTGCCCTTGGGCGGGGCGGGTTTATAAGATTGTCAGTTTTCGGCAATTGTTGGTAAAACCCGCCCCAACAGCATCAAAAACACTTTTCAACCGAAGCTAGCGGACACGATATGATATAAGAATTAGTAGCGAGGTAAAAGATGACTCAACTAAATGTAACCGTAACCAATGACAGATTTCCCGAACTCATCGCCCGTGTCGAGGATACTGGAGAACGAATTGTCATAGAACAGGAAGGAAGAGCGATCGCTGCTATCATTACTTATACAGACCTGAAGCGACTGGAAGCCCTAGAAGCTGCCCTAATTAACAAAGCAAAACTAGAAGAATATGAATCGCTAAAAGCTGCGATCCGCAATCCAGCTTTTGATTCTCTGAAAGACTCAGCAGAAGATATCTACACTTTAGCTGATGGCGTGCCCTTCCACGACCCTGAATGGATTAAAACAGTAGCAATCGAGCCGGATTTTGGTTCGATCCTAGACCCAGAAGAAGACATTTATACCATAGCTGACGGTAAACCATTCCATGACCAAGGGTAAGATTTTCCTAGTACCGTTTCCCTATGATGATTTATCGGCTAACAAACTGCGTCCAGCAGCTTGTTTGACTAACCCTTTGGGAACGCGACGCCATGTTATTCTTGCTTATATTACAAGTCGCTTGCCCACAAATCTACTGGAAACAGATATCGTATTAGAAGCTTCTCATCCCGACTTTCAGGCTTCGGGGCTGCGGGTGCCATCTACTATCAGGCTGCATCAACTGGTAACTGTTTCTACAGTGGTTGTTCAGCGTGAGTTAGGTGAATTATCATCAGATACACAGGCTCAAGTTGCTGAAAAGCTTTACAATTTGCTAAGTCAGTGATCGCCGATAGGTGAAACTTATATCAGGACTTATGCAACTTTTAAATTTTTACACTACCCGTAGCAATAAGGGCCGCAATGCACTATTAATAGGGTTGATGTGTAAGTCCTGTTAAATATTGGGTGAGGTTTGTCACACCTCAGTACGATCGCCCTTTCCTCTTTTCTACGCAGCCCTATAAAAAATTAGTATTAATCTATACTTACCTATACTTACAAATGCCAGCTCTAAAATTATAATGAAAAAAATTGAAAAAGTCCCAAAAATCCTGTAAAATTGCCATAAATAACCAAATAGTCGCGATCAAAAGCACTCAAAAGCAAAAAAGATCGCATATAAAAAAGAAAAGAATCAATTAGATAGAAAATGAGGTGAAACCCCTTGCAAAAATTAGCCAGCATAGAAAAGCCGATCGACTCAGGGGAAAAATCCATAGCAGTCAACACCCAAAAGGCTCAAACATTGTACGAACGCGGCAACGCCCTAGAAGCAATGGGACGATTCCAAGCTGCGATCAAATCCTGGGAACAAGCGATCGCACTCGAACCAAAATTTTATGAAGCGTGGTACAACCAAGGCGTAGCCCTCAAAAAATTGGGCCAGCTAGAAGAAGCGATCGCAGCCTACAACAAATCCCTACAAATCAAACCAAACAATCCCGAAGCGTGGTATAATCGGGCCAACGTTTTGCGGAAGCTCAACAGACTCTCAGAAGCGATCGCATCCTACGAAAAGGCGCTCGAACTCAACCCCAGCTACCCCGAAGCTTGGACGAACCGCGGCAACACCCTCGTCAGCTTAGAGAAATTATCAGAAGCGATCGACTCCTACGACAAAGCCATCGCCATCAAACCAGACTACTGCGAAGCTTGGTACAACAAAGCATTTGCCCTCAGAAAATCAGACCAAAATACAGCCGCGATCGCCTCCTACGACAAAGCGATCGAACTCAAACCAGATTTGCATCAAGCCTGGTACAACCGCGGCTTAGCCCTAGCCGATGAAAAACTATACCCGGAAGCCGTCGCCTCCTACGACAAAACCCTGCAACTGCGGCCGAATTCCGCCGAAGCCTGGAACAAACGCGGCAGGGCGATCGCACAAATGGGACAATTTGAAGAAGCGATCGCATCCTGGGACAAAGCCCTCGCACTCAACCCAAACGACAGCGAAACCTTTTACAACCGCGGCTTAGCCTTCGCCAACTTACAACGCTTTGAAGAAGCAGTCGCCTCTTGGGACAAAACCGTAGAGTTGCAGTCAGACAACACCGAAGCCTGGTACAACCGGGCTATAGCCCTCAAAAAAATTCAACGATTTACCGAAGCGATGGCCTCCTACGATAAAATCATCGCACTCACACCCGACGATCCAAACCTGTACTATCAAAAAGCTTGCCTTTACGCCCTGGAAAAAGAAGCAGGCGAGCTCACAAACAGCCAGGAACTTGTAGCCACCAGCATTCGGCTGGCGATCGAAAACTTATCAAAGGCGATCGAACTCAATCCGCCAAAATACCGGAAATTATGCAAAAATGACTCTAAATTGCATACAATACGGGAAGAAGTGCGGTTTTTAGCTTGATTTCAGGGTAGCTATGATTGATGGATACGGATGCCGCACTGCAACCTTTGTAGGCAAAACAGCACCATAAACCCCAATCATGCAAACCCTAGACAAAACTCAAGCAAAATTCGCTCAACTGGCAGCCCATCTCAGAGAAGTTACCGACATCGAATCAGCCTCGTCGTTGCTGCATTGGGATCAATCAACTTATATGCCCTCCAAAGGTGCAACTGCCAGAGGCCGCCAGTTGGCTACTCTCAAACAAATATCCCACGAAAAATTTACAGATCCAAAAATAGGTGAACTCCTAGAAGACTTGCGTTTCTACGAACAAACCCTCCCCTACGACTCCACCGCAGCCAGCCTGATCCGCATAGCCCGCAGAGACTACGATCGCGCCGCCAGAGTCCCCGCAACCTTCATGTCCGCACTCTGCCGCCACCAAGCCGACAGCTACGAAGCTTGGGCTGCGGCCAGGGCAGCCAACAACTTCGCAGCGGTTGAGCCGTACCTAGAAAAAACCCTAGAATTAAGCAGGCAATACGCCGAGTTTTTCCCCGGATACGAACACATCGCCGATCCTTTGATCGATCGTAGCGACTACGGCATGAAAGTATCCCTGCTGCGCCCGCTTTTCGCCCAACTGCGTCAAGAATTAGTGCCGATAGTCGAAGCCATCACCTCCCAACCTCCCGCCGACGACTCCTGCTTGCACCAAGACTTTCCAGAATCCCAGCAACTAGAATTCACTCGCAAAGTTGTAGAACGCATGGGGTTTGACTTCCAACGGGGACGGCAAGACACCACCCTGCACCCGTTCATGACCAACTTCTCCATAGACGACGTGCGAATTACCACCCGCGTCTATGAAGACCACTTGGATCAAGCACTCTTCAGCAGCATCCACGAAGCCGGACACGCCCTCTACGAACTCGGAAATTCCCCGGAATTTGAGGGCACGCTGCTTGCAGGTGGCATTTCCTCCGGCGTGCACGAAAGTCAGTCGCGACTTTGGGAAAATTTGGTCGGGCGCAGTCGCGGTTTTTGGGAATGTTTCTACCCGCAACTCCAAGGCGTATTTTTGCGACAGTTGGGACACGTATCCACTGACGCATTTTACCGGGCAATTAACAAAGTCTCGCGATCACTCATCCGCACCGACGCCGACGAAGTAACCTACAACCTCCACGTCGCCATCCGCTTTGACCTAGAATTGGCAATGGTAGAGGGAAAACTCGCAGTCCGAGACCTCCCCGAAGCCTGGAACGAACGTTATAGAACCGACCTCGGCGTTGTCCCCGCCACCGACAGCGAAGGCGCGATGCAAGATGTTCACTGGTATGTTGGTACGATCGGCGGAATGTTCCAAGGTTACACCCTCGGCAACTTGATGAGCGCTCAATTCTACGAAACAGCAGTAAAAAACAATCCTGAAATTCCCGTAGAAATAGAACAAGGCAATTTTACCGTACTCCACGACTGGCTAAAACAAAACATCTACCAGCACGGCCGTAAATACACCGCTGTCGAATTGATCGATCGCGTTACAGGTTCACCTTTAACTATCGATCCATTTATCCGCTACATTCGCCACAAATACGGGGAGTTTTATGTCATTTGAGGGATAGCAACTTCACTTTGCAGACTTTAAAATTACAAAAAAAGTAGCCGCTTAAAAAAAAGGGCGATACTGTTTGAGTATCGCCTAATTCTACAGCGGAAATCAAAAGTCTTAAATAAGGGAGTATTTATGTCTGAACTCTTTCAGGCTGTGATAGCCAGCGACGAAAAAACCGACTTGCGTCAGTTTGTCAGCGATTTACGCGCTTTGGGAAACAAATATTTACTCCGAAACGACATAGTTAACGCTTTTGCCGCCTACTGCACCAAATACGAAAAGCCGGAACAGTTCCATCAATCTTCTCTTTTAAGCAAACTGATTTACTACGTTCAGGAAATTATTCTTGAAGATGGCAGCTTTTGCGTCCTGCTGCGACCAAAAATTGCTAGTATGGAAATAGTGCGAGTTGCAGACGACTTGACTGTTGAGCAGATGACAGTGCAAGAATTGCTCGACGTGCGCGATCGCTTCGTCAACCACTTTCACCCCCAAGAAGGCGACATTCTCGAACTAGATTTCGGCCCTTTTTACGATTATTCCCCCACAATTCGCGACCCCAAAAACATCGGTAAGGGAGTGCAATTCCTCAACCGATACCTGTCCAGCAAACTGTTTCAAGACCCCAGACAGTGGCAGGAAAATCTATTTAATTTCTTGGGTCTCCACCGCTACAACGGCGTACAATTACTAATTAACGATCGCATAAAATCCCAAGAACAACTTTCCGAACAAGTCAAAAAAGCCCTCACCTTTGTCGGCGATCTTTCTGAAGAAGAACCCTACGAGAGATTTCGATTGGTTCTGCAAATGATGGGTTTCGAGGCAGGTTGGGGAAATACTGCCACCCGCGTGCATGAAACCCTAGGAATTCTTGACGAATTAATTGATTCCCCCGATCCGCAAACCCTAGAAGCATTTATTTCTCGCATCCCGATGATTTTCAAAATCGTCCTAGTTTCTCCTCACGGCTGGTTTGGCCAAGAAGGAGTTTTGGGGCGACCGGATACGGGAGGTCAGGTAGTTTATGTCCTCGATCAAGCCAAGAGTTTAGAGAAACAACTGCAAGAAGACATTCATCTTGCAGGTCTCGATAGTTTAGGAGTCAAACCTAAAGTAATTATTCTCACCCGGTTAATTCCTAACAGTGACGGCACGCGCTGCAACGAACGTTTGGAAAAAGTTCACGGTACAGAAAATGCTTGGATTTTGCGGGTTCCTTTCCGGGATTTCAATCCCAAACTGACTCAAAATTGGATTTCTAGATTCGAGATTTGGCCTTATTTGGAAACTTATGCGATCGATTCAGAAAAAGAACTGTTAGCTGAGTTTCAGGGCAAGCCAGATTTAATTGTCGGCAATTATTCCGACGGCAACTTGGTAGCCTTTTTGCTGTCTCGCAAACTAAAAGTTACTCAGTGCAATATTGCCCATGCTCTGGAAAAATCCAAATATTTGTTCAGCAATCTATACTGGCAAGAATCAGAGGAGAAATACCATTTTTCGCTGCAATTTACGGCCGATATAATTGCCATGAATGCAGCTAATTGTATTGTCAGCAGCACCTATCAAGAAATTGTGGGCCAACCCGATAGTGTCGGTCAGTACGAATCTTACCATTGTTTTACGATGCCGGATTTATATCACGTTGTGAACGGGATTGAACTGTTCAGCCCTAAATTCAACGTCGTGCCGCCGGGAGTTAACGAAAGTGTGTACTTTCCCTACACGCGGATCGAAGACCGGGTGCAAGGCGATCGCGATCGGCTCAACGAATTGCTATTTACTCTAGAAGACCCCGAACAAGTCTTTGGAAAACTCGACGACCCGCACAAGCGGCCTTTATTTTCGATGGCCCGGCTCGATCGCATTAAAAACCTGACAGGCTTAGCAGAATTGTTTGGAAAAAGCCAGGAACTGCAAGAAAAATGCAACTTAATTCTAGTAGCTGGCAAGCTGCGGGTCGAAGAAACCGAAGACTACGAAGAAGCAGAAGAAATTAAAAAACTCTACGCAATTATCGACCAATACAACCTTCACGGTAAAATTCGCTGGTTGGGAGTGAGGCTTTCCAAAAGCCTGTCCGGCGAAATCTACCGGGTAATTGCCGACGCCCAAGGTATATTTGTTCAGCCAGCATTATTTGAAGCTTTCGGCTTGACAATTCTCGAAGCAATGATTACGGGTATTCCCACTTTCGGGACGCAGTTTGGCGGTCCGCTGGAAATTATTCAAGATGGCGTAAATGGGTTTTATATCAACCCGACCAACCACCAGGAGACTGCCCAAAAACTTCTAGATTTTTTATCGAAATGCGAACACAATCCCAACTATTGGTATGAAATTTCAACGCGAGGAATTGACCGAGTTTACAGCACCTATACCTGGAAAATTCATACTACCAAGCTGCTGACTCTGGCGCGGACTTACGGTTTTTGGAACTACTCGTCCAAGGAAAACCGCGAAGATATGCTTCGCTACATAGAATCGCTGTTTTATCTGATTTACAAGCCGAAAGCGAAGGCTTTATTGGCAGAACACGCGAACCGATAACGGCCGAGTTTTGCTTTTTATATCAAATCTGTTGGCATCGGAATTATTAATTTCTCTCTTCTCTTTCTATGTATCCTTTGCGTCAATAGGGGTTTAATAATTCCGATACAACCGAAATTGGTATTACGGGGAGATAGAAGGAAAAAACTTCGCCTTTCATAGATAAACTTTGTACAAAATCCACCTGTAAAGATTTGTGAATGACGGTAGGTTTTGTACCATAAGACTGAGGCTAATATACGTGGTTTATACGAAAATATGGACTTTGGTCACGAAACATCTCGGAATCAACCGGGTTTATTAGGAAGAGTGGGAACTTGCCCCTACTTCAAACACGTAACTTCCAACTCACAACTTCTGAGTGCTGGTGTCCCCATTGCCGAAATTCTAGAGACCGGGGCAGATATAGCAACCGCGCCAGAAGGTTTAACTTTCTTAATGGTCCAAACCAATGCGGTCTATTACCCCTTCTCTGGGACTTCTTGTTACCCGATCGCGAAGTGAAATGGTCTTGTTCCTTCTTCCTTTTGTTATATGTTTCAGAAAGCTGTCCGGGTAATACAATTAGATTTAGAAACATGAAAACAGCGAAACCTTGTCAAACCTCACTAACAGGATGAAATTTATGCGTGTGACGACTGTTACGATTTTCAGCTTGATTGCTCTGCTCGCTCCCGGCTTAACCCGAAAAGCCACTGCTGCTTTCGATTCCGAACCCTTGGTGCAGGAACAGTACCGCAGAGACTTTACGGCTCCCGCCGATCCGGGTGCGTCAGCATCGCCTGAGGGAAAGTCCCAAGGAAATATGTTTAACAAACCTTTTTACGCGGGCGAGCAGGCGCCAGTGAAAAAGGAAAAAACTATCTCGGCGGGAGCTGACGGGCCAGAAGTTGCAGCCATACAGCAACGGTTGCAGGTACACAGTTTCAAGGTAGGGACGATCGACGGTACCTATGGCTCTCGCACTACATCGGCGGTTCGTGCCTTTCAGGAGTCTAAGGGTTTGAACGCAGATGGTATTGTGGATAAAGAAACTTGGACAGCTTTAGCAGCAGATCCGGCATCAGCTTCTGAAACTGTGCAGAGCAATGCTCCAATTCTGAGCAATGCTGCTGTTCCCGGCAATCCTCCAACTCTTCTAAATAAAGGCGCTGTCGGTTCCAAGGTGAAGACGCTACAGGTGCGTTTGGAAATACAGGGTTACGATCCGGGTCCGATCGACGGTATTTTTGGCGCTCGCACTGCTACGGCTGTCAAGAACTTTCAGAGATTTAAAGGTTTGATGGCGAACGGCATGGTGGACGAAACAACCTGGAAATCGCTCGGCCAAAAGTAAGTGACAAGTGAAAAATACGGAAAATTGCTGTGGCGATAACTCATGATTGAACCCGGTGTCCAAAAATGACCGGGTTTCTCAATGTTGAGCGATCGAGCAATGAAGTCATCAGCCTGCAGATTTATCAGTGGGTCGCCCTCTTCAATCAAAAATCTAAAATCTAAAATCGATTGACCGATCGCTCTGTTGTGTGCTATAGTATTTAAATCTCAAAATGCGGATATGGCGAAATTGGCAGACGCGCCAGATTTAGGTTCTGGTTCCGAAAGGAGTGAAGGTTCAAGTCCTTTTATCCGCACTACTCTCAACGCTTTGTACATCAATAGTTTCAAGTGTCGAGTGTCAAATAATTTGTCAAACGGACAGCAATCTGTCAACGCGGACAAATAATTTGACACTTGACAAATGCTGCCACTTTCTTTAGATCTTCCACAACATCTTCGGGCATACGGATCGTCACCCTAGTCAGTCGATGGTTTCGATCTAATCGCTGCTTTAATGCTTCAACCTTCATACTCTGCCCTCTCCTGACGAGTTGCTTTACGTGCTGAAATAATCTGAATGACATTTTCTTCACGCTCAATCTGAACCACATACAGTAGATCCCAGCGACTATCTAGCCCAATCACAGCATCACGCGCTTCCTCATTGCGGCTGGCATCAACGACAACTAGAAATGGGTCAAAGAAGGATTCAGCAGTTTGTTGAAAAGTAACCTCATCATGATTTGTGAGATTAATCTGGGCTTTTGAGTCGTTCCATACGAAGGTAATGCCATTGAGCACGAAGTATACATTCAGGCTGCCTAGTATAGGTAAAATGTATTTACAATGTCAATGCGTTATTCAGAAAAAACGATGGTTTTCAAACTACTGCCACAGCCTGTGCTGCTTGTTGTGGTCTTTCAATTGTGTTTCTGCATCAATATTTCAAAGTCAACTAGATCCACTAACCCATAACCATTCTCAGAAAACCGATATTCTCCTCGTTCTAGTGCATCTGCAAAGGTTTCCAGATAAACTCGAAAACTAGGTGCAATAAGCCATCTAGTAGCCTCCCGCCACTCAACAATAATTACTTGTCCAACATTTCCGCCTGCTGCTGGAGCTAAATCTACGCATTCGCAAGTACCATTGCTTTCGTTTGTGAATGGAATCCAATTCGGGTTCCACCAACCGTTCCAGATTCCTTCAAAAATGTTGTCACGATCGCACCTAAAATTATCGTCTGAACAATCCTGCCATGTTTCAGATATTTCGATCGCGCTTTGGAGAGACAGGAACTCCAAGTTGGGGAACAGGGAATAAGATTCTTCATCCTGACCGTTATGCACGCGGTAAGACAGCTTGAAATCTTCGGGAAACTCTACACCAAAGAATGCTTCTGCCCGATAAATCTCCTCATCATTAGCGCCCCGTCTGAGACTTTTGAGCACTTGAGGTGCATTGGCTGCCAGCCAATTATCAATTCTTTCCCAAATTATTTTCATGAGAAAACCTCCGAAGCTGGAAACTCAGTCTATAGGAGAACTCAGAGGAAAGTGAGATAGCGGTTTTAACCGCCTAAAATTAAACCGGGGTGCTGACTCTCTTTCCCTGCTACTTTTTGACTCTAACGATCGCTCAGGTGATTATAGCCATTCTAACCACGATCAACTGCTTTAATCTGAACCTTTTGTCCATCTTGTTTTCCATCCTCTATGCCCTCTGCGGTTTGTTCACTCTTTCCTGCATTAAACTCAGTTTTTTTCTGCTGGCGTTCCGACGCAGCTTTTTGCAGCATTTTCAATTTTTCTGGGTCAGCATTCGATCGCCAAAACAACTTATGGTCCTTAATTATAACGCAATTTTCCTCCAAACACTTCAGCCATTCTCGATGTTTCTTAACTGCGCCACCATCGAGAATTCCTAACTTTTCTTCTTGGCGGGTGAGTTTCGCAAACTTTTCATAATGGGGATAACTTGCAGTAACAAAAGCTTCTTTTCTAACTAAAATTGGCGGGTTGTACAAATCAGAATAGTCTTGATAGCTCACAGAAAGATCGCGCAAATCTATGTGCATAGAAGTGTGAAGAGCCGGATGCGGGTTAGTGTCAAAATCGGGATAAAATAAATAGGAAATTTGAGGTTTGCGAGCGTGAAATTTGATAATTGTAGCGCCGTCTAGTCTGCCGATTGTGCGGTTAGCGCAGCCTTCGTAGAGTCGCAGCAAAGGATCAAGTTCTTCTAATGCAGAGACGTGTACTGAAAGGGAACCATGCTGTTTGTAGCCGATCGCACTATCTTCGCAGCAATCCGCAACAATATCAGCTTTGCCCAAACTGTATAGCATTAAATCCGCCAAAGTGCAAGCTTTTTGATAATTGTCAAATAAACCTTTGATATCGTTGCGGATTTGAGCCGGGAGTCGGCGCATCGAAGGTCGATCGCCCAAACCGTTGAGAGCGAGATATACCAGCAAATCTTGGCGGCGCTTGTCGGCGATTGTCTCCCAATCATCCGCATCCGTTGCTTGCAAAATCACCCTCCAAGCGCGATTAAAACTGTGGAATTCCCCTTTAATTACCGATTCTTCAGCTAATTCGCCTTTAAGAGGAAGGCGACCCCGATCGCTCACAAAAGCCATCAAAGGAGCCAGCATTTCCGCATAATCCTCAAACCGCTTAACTTGCGATCGTACTCTGGGAGTCGATAAGTGCGATCGAAACCGAGAAGCACGAAAACTTTCACCCTCCGCAGCATTCCGAAACACAAAATAAATCCCCAAAGCCACAGGAATTGCATCAACACTCAAAACTTGGTCAATATACACCTTCAATTCTTCTTGTTCGTAATACTTCTGAAAAGTATTCCGAGAAGTAATCACCCCATCCCCGTAAGCAATTTGGCCTCTATCACTATCATCAATCAAAACCTGAGCCGCCACAACTAATAAATTCTTAGTTAATTCCCAAGCCTTCAGCAAAGCTTCTCGGCGTTCCGCCAAAGATTCAATGACATTAATCACATAACCAATATTCACAACATCAGCACAAATTCGCGGAGTATCCGGCTGATAGTAGGGGTCCCAACCAGAAATAGCATAACCCTCTTGTGCAATATATTTAACATCCCCGCCGTAACCGCAACCGTAGTCAAAAAAAGTCGCCCCGTCCCTCACCAAATCAGCTTCTAAAACCAGACGCAGAGGTTTAGAAAGCGAATTGCGTACCATTGCAGCTTTGTGCCGCTCGATCTTAGGAATTGATAGCTCGCTATTCTCCTGCTTCACACGCTCGACAACAGTATGATCTTGGATTTCTACACCGCAATATCCCAAGTATTTGAGCCAACCCTCGCGAGTGCCGATAACGCTAGTATTGTCAAGCAGCCCCCACTTTTCCTCGCTGCGAGTCAGCCGGGAAAACTTTTCGTAATGGGGATAATCCGCAGCTACAAAAGTTTCCTTACGGTGCAAAACCGGGGGATTTTCGCTGTTGCTGTAATCAAAACATTTAACTTCCCCCGTTGCTAGATTAATCTGGATGCTGGTTTGCAAAGCAGGATGAGCATCTGTATCGAAATCAGGGTAAAAAAGATAAGATATTTTAGGTTGATGGAGTGAAATTTTAACTAAAGTTGCTTCATCAATATTTTCCAGAGTGCGTCTGGCACAATTTTCGTAGATTCCGAGGACAGGGTTGAGTGTCTGCAAAGCGGAAACGTGAACGTAAAAAGCCGTCGGCAATTTTTTTCCCACCTTGCTTTCCCGACAACAGCGAGCCACCTTTGCTAGGAGATTGTCAACACATAAATTATTGATTTCATCGAGCGAGTACGGCACAGTATTTGCATAATCTTGCTCAGAGATCGCCTCGTTTTCGTACAATAAAACTTCCCGCTCAAACATCATCAAAGGCGTTAGCAGTTTTTCATCATTTTCTAATGAATCGCTATCTAAAATAGTGTTTGTACTGGTATCGTAATTCATAGCTAAATTAATTATTTTTTTAATTAATCGCAGAGAACGCAGAGGACACGGAGTGAAGAAACAAACAAAATTTTCCTAGATTTTCTATATTTAGGATGCACACTCCGTACCATACCGCTTTATTTATTAGTCTTTTAGAGAAAGACTTCGTTTTTGTGATGGCGATTTTAATCGCCGACTAATATCGACTACGAGCAAGTAAGATATTAACCAAACATTCGAGTTTCCACAAATTCTTGCACCCGGGCTAAATGACTAGACAAACTCACTAATATGTTTTCAACCCTCTCAATATTTAACAATTCCACCTCTGATGGTTTAGATTGAAAGCCTCGCGCTTGATGCTCCAATTGTGCGGCCAAATCAGACATCAGAGCAACTCCCACATTAGCCGAAGTTCCCTTGAGACGGTGGGCTTGATATTCCACAGCTTGCCAATCTTTAGCTTCTAGAGCTAGTTTGGCAGCAGCCATATCAGCTTGGGCGTCTGCCACAAAAGCTTGCAAAAGTCGCTCTGGCAATTTAATATTAACTCGTCCGAGTTGCTCCAATCTGCTCTTGTCGAACAGTCCGTCGTAGTCTCTATGTTCCCAAGTTTGAAGTCCGATCGCCCTGGGTGTCGGCTCAGCCACAACCTGCGCTTTTTCCACAACTTCTGTATAATTTGTTGCTAATGGAGATTTATTTTCCGAATTAATACTTTTAACTCCATACTTATTTTCACCATGAACATTTAGGGCTTCATACTTTTTCAGGGCCGCCGCCAAAGCATCTAAATCTACAGGTTTGCTGAGATAATCGTCCATCCCCGCCGCCAGACACTTTTCTCGTTCCCCCGGCATAGCATGAGCAGTTAAAGCCATCACAAAAGTATGCCGCTCGCTTCCTTCGATTTGCCTCAACTTTTGGGCCGTTTTGTAACCATCAAGTACCGGCATTTGACAGTCCATCAGCACTAAATCATAGCTTTTTTTTGCCAGCAACTCCAGCGCTTCTTGACCGTTGACTACGCAGTCAGCCTGATAGCCTAAAACAGCCAACTGTTCGACAAGAACTTGTTGATTGATCGGGTGGTCTTCCGCCACCAAAATTCTCAGCGATGATGGTGAATTGGCAGTAACATATTGAGAATTAACTAATGGCAAGTTGCAAGTATTAGCAGCCTCCACTCTCCCAAAATCTCCCGTTCCCTTCACCAGCGCCAGCATTGCCTCAAGCAGATGGCTTGGCCGCACTGGCTCGATCAAATATCCGTTAAAACCCTGACGGCAAAGCGCTTCAGCCTTCGGCTGTTCCCGTAAAGCAGTCATGGCGATTAACGAGCCAACTATAGAGGTCGATCGCACTTTCCTCGCAAATTCCTCCGCATCCAAATCCGGCATTTGCAAGTCCACAAGCACCACATCCCAGCTTTTTCCCCCCTCCCCCGAATTGTGAGAAATCCCGCCCCGGGCATTTTTCAACCAACTCAAAGCCTCAGCAGCAGTTTCTGCCTCATCGCAGCAGGCCGCCCAACTTTGAGCGAGCGATCGCACCGCTGCCCTCCTCAAAGCGCTTCCAGAGACTACTAACAGCTTCTTGCCCGCAAGTTCGGGAGCATGAGGCTCAACTTGCAACTGTTTTTCCAAAGGTACAGTAAACCAAAAAGTCGAACCGCTGCCTAGCAAACTGCGAACTCCAATGTCGCCTCCCATCATCTCCACTAACTGCTTGCAAATAGCCAAACCCAAACCCGTTCCGCCGTAAGGCCGAGTCGGAGAATCGTCTACCTGAGAAAAAGATTGGAACAGCTTTGTTTGCCCTTGGGCCGAAATTCCAATGCCAGTATCCCGCACGGAAAATAGCAATCTTGCCCCTTGTCTACCGTCTCCAAGTCGGTTGCCCTGTTTCACAGTTACGTGAACTAGAACTTGACCGCTATCCGTAAATTTTATGGCATTACCCGTCAAATTCAGCAAAACTTGCTTCAATCTTCCAGAGTCGCCCACCAACTTTCTCGGCACTGAGCTGTCCACTAAAATATTCAATTCAATACCTTTTTCTTCTGCCAAATGCGCTATGATTTCTATCACCGACTCCAAGCAAATATCCAGATCAAAATTAGCCTTATCCAGTCGCATTTCTCCAGCTTCAATCTTAGAGAAATCGAGAATATCATTAATAACATTTAGCAAATGTTCAGCACTGCGGTAAATCGTCTGAGCACAGTCCCGCTGTTTCTGTTCCAGAGGAGCGCGCAGCAGCAATTGAGCCATTGCCAAAACTCCATTCATCGGAGTGCGAATTTCGTGACTCATGTTCGCCAAGAATTGCGACTTCACCCGGCTCGCTTCTAAGGCCGTTTCCCGCGCTTCCACCAACTCATTAATTTTGTCGGCAACCATCACAATTCCCCCGACTTTCTCGTCTGGATCGTACCAAGGGTGAGCAGCCCACCGCAGGTACAGAACAGATCCGTCTGCTCGTTCCCAGGCATCTTCGCTCACAGAAACTACCTGACCTGTGAGCGCTTGTTGGTACATTACTTTCCAGCGATTCGGCGTATCTGGAAACAATTCGTAATGGCTCAAATTATTCAGAGACGGCAAGTCCAAATTAAATTGACTAACCCATTTTTTAGAGTTAGCCATATAGCGCATTTGTGTATCGAACATCGCCATTGCTACAGGCACGCAAGTAATAATTTGTCTCAGTTGCTGCCGTTCCCTTTCCAGAGCATCTTCCGCCTGTTTCCGCTCAGTAATGTCGCTAATCATGCCAGCCATTCGCAGCGCTTGTCCTTGGGAATTACGTTGAGCTTTTCCCTGAGAAGTGCAGTAGCGGTAAGCACCGTTCGAGTGTAACAGCCGGAATTCTACATTATAGTCTATTTCTTGTTCCAAGTGAGCGGTGATCGCCGCGACGATTCCCTCCTTGTCATCGGGGTGCAGGCGGTTGTATAGAGCCTCCATTGTCCTGCCAAATTGCTCTCGCGACAAACCGATAATTTCCAAAAGGCGATCGTTCCAATAAACCTCATTTTTACTTAAATCCCAATCCCAAATTCCGTCGTTCACTCCCTCTAAAACTAACCTGTATCGTTCCTCACTTTCCTTAAGTTTTTGACTGGTATGAAACGCCTGAAATTCTGCGCGGTAAACGCGCATTGCATTGGACAAACTGCGAGACAAACTTTTGGGAGAAAGCTTATTTTTAGCGATATAATCAGAAGCTCCTGCCTTCATCAATTCCACAGCAATTTGTTCGTCGCCTTGACCTGTGAGCACAATTAAGGGAACTTTTAGTCCAGCTTCTCGTAGAGATTTTACCAAACTCAGTCCGTCTCCGTCCGGCAATCCGTAGTCGAGGAATACGCAGTCAAATTTGCATTCAAATATTTGATTTAATAGCACCCCATTTTCTATCTCATCAACCTGGCTTAAAAGTTGAGATTTATTTTGTTTGGATAGTTGAGCGGTAGCCTGGGCATAATTTTTGTTGACCGAGAGTTTGGCCAGCGCATCCGCGCAGTCTTCTGCTTCAGTAACTGCTGCCGAAACACCAGCGGACTTGAGCGAACGTTTGATCGCCATTCGATCAACTGCATCGTCATCAACTATCAGAATTGTGAGAATTTTGTCCATAAAAACCGAATTGTGGATTACTCCGAAAAAGCTGCTGTCGAGAAAAAGGAATTAAAATAACTGCATAGCTGAAAAATCATAAAGCTCCCTTGAAAAAATTTTATTAAAAATTCCCTATTATAGTTAGGGAATTTCGCTCAGCATCCAGTATCTGTTGAGGGTAGCCATCACTTCCACAAAATTAGAAAAAGTAACAGGTTTAAGAATATATCCCGCTACATTCAAATTATAAGCTTTTACTTTATCTCTATCTTCATTAGAAGTAGTGAGAACGATCACCGGAATCGACCTCAAACATTCATCGAGTCGCAATTCTTGCAAAAACTCGATCCCGCTCATTCTCGGCATATTCAAGTCCAGCAAAATCAACCGGCGGGCTTGAGGCATTGGAGGCTCTATTTTTCCTTCTCCACGCAATATAGCCAGAGCTTCTAATCCATTGGCAGCAATGTAGAGGGGGTTGACGATGTTATTTTTTTTGAAAGCTCGCCGGACGTTCATCACATCAACCTCATCATCTTCTACCAATAGAATATGAATTTTTTTGTCTTGCATAAATCAGCCATTTTATAGATGTTTGTTAAGCGCCCGTCTCGTTGGCGATGTTTAGTCAGCACGGATCGCGAACCCAGCAGGTTTAATCTCTATTGTCCTTTGTCAAGAATCATTTATGCCTGAGCCGATGACAGTATCTACCTGCAGGCGTACTCGCCCGTCATTCGATTTTAGATTTTAGATTTTAGATTTTGGATTGACCCCACGGATAAATGCGGGGGCTTGAGGATTTTAGATTTTAGAATTTGGATTGATTCCACGGATAAATCTGGGGGCTTGTACCCTCAAGAAATTCTTGGTCAGAGAATGAGCGGTGCAGCGGAGATCCAAAAACTCGCCAATAACACCCGATCGAGCTACGGTAAAATCTAAAACTCATCTACATTATTAATCGCCATGTCAGCCGATCGCAAACTCTACGAAGGCAAAGCCAAAATCCTCTACTCCACCGAAGACAGCGAAATTTTGCTGACACACTTCAAAGACGACGCCACAGCCTTTAACGCCCAGAAACGCGGCAGCATCGTCGGCAAAGGCGAAATCAACTGCGCCGTATCCGCCCACCTGTTTCGGATGCTAGAAGCCAAAGGCATTCCTACCCACTTCATCGACACGCCGGCCCCCAACCAAATGCGAGTCTGTCGCGTCCAAATCTTGCCATTGGAAGTCGTAGTCCGAAACATTGCCGCCGGCAGTCTTTGCAAGCAAACCGGACTCGCCCTCGGCACAATTGTCAATCCGCCGCTGGTTGAGTTTTATTACAAAAACGACGATTTGGGAGACCCACTGCTGACCCGCGACAGGCTGCTGCTAATGCAGCTAGCCACCCCCGAACAAGTAGACCAACTAGAAATCGCCGCCCGCGAAATTAACGAAATACTAAAAGAATTTTTCACCGAGTGCGGCATTACCCTAGTAGACTTCAAACTAGAATTCGGTATCGACCAACATCAAAATCTGATCCTCGCCGACGAAATCAGTCCCGACACCTGCCGCCTCTGGGACAACGCAGAAGCCGACCCCGACGCCCGTGTGATGGACAAAGACCGATTCCGCCGCGACTTAGGATCGGTAGAAACCGCTTACCAACAAGTTCTCCAACGGGTTCTCGCTCAGAAAGTCTAGAGGCCTTGGTAATGCGCTAGAATTGCACAGTTTGTCACCCTTGTGCCTTTGATGTCAGCAATCAGCGGTCAACAGTCATCAATTAGCGGTCAGCGCGAGATTCAACCGACTTAATAACTAATGACTATGACTAATGAATAATGACTAATGACTAATGTGGTGTGTGGATTGCCCAAAAAAGTGAACAAAAATGCGTTTATCTGCTGTATTGGTGGCAGTTTTTACTGCCTCAGCAACATTCGGGTTATCAAATTCTGCAAGCGGCCAAACATCCTACTCTGAATCAGCAGAGGAAGCTTTGGCTGCCGTTCCGCCCGCCCCGTCGATCGAATTACCCGATCGCCCCATTCCAGAATTAACCCAAAACCCTCCTCAAAACCGCAAAGCCGCTAAAACCAGCAAAGGGGAAGCCCTAAAAATAGCTGCGGCCCCTGCCAGAGGAGAAGGCGACAGCGAACCCCCAAGGCTAGTCACAGAGCCGCCCTCCCCGGTTTCTCCTCCGATCCTTGAACTAAAACCCGAGCTAGCATCCAACCTCTCCCCCACCTCTAGCAGCCAAAACGCCCTGCCAGACGCGCAACAGGACAGCTCGCTCCCCCCATCGGAAGCGGCTGTAACGCCCGCCTGGATCGCAGCAGAGCTAGCGAAACCAGAGGAATCCGGGACGATCGCTCAAAACGCCCAAGTTACCCCCAGACCGGCCCCGACCAGACCGCCGGCTAACACCGTTCCCCCATTGCCCCCTGGCCCAGCACCGCAGCCCAGGCAAACCCCAGCACCCGCCGGGGCGGCAGAACCGCAAGTGCTAGTTGCAGAAGTTACAGTCACGGGGGCGACAGAAGACTTGGAAAGTGAAATTTACCGAGTCATCAGCACCCAACCAGGACGCACGACCAACCGTAGCCAACTGCAACAAGACATCAACGCCATTTTTGCCACAGGCTTTTTCAGAAACGTGCGGGCAGTACCGGAAGACACACCGTTGGGCGTCCGGGTGACTTTTATTGTGCAGCCAAATCCGGTATTGCGGGGAGTGACAATCACCGGTCAGCAAGTGCTGCCCCAAAGCGTAATTGACGAAAGCTTCCGCGATCAATACGGCAAAATTCTAAACCTTCGTCGCTTTGAAGAGGGAGTGAAAAAAATTAATGCGTGGTATCAAGACAACGGCTATGTTTTGGGCCAAATCACTGATGCCCCGCAAGTAGCAGACGACGGCACTGTCACCCTGGTAGTGGCAGAAGGCCAGATCGAATCCGTTGATGTCCGCTTCCTGAACAAGGAGGGAGAGTCAACGGATGCCACGGGTCAGCCGATCGGAGGCAACACCCGTCAGTTTGTCATCACCCGCGAAGTAGAACTCAAGCCCGGAGACATCTTTAACCGTACCAAGGCGGAAAGAGATTTGAGACGGGTGTTTGGTTTGGGAATTTTTGAAGACGTGCGACTTGCCTTGGAACCGGGAACGACTGACCCCCGCAAGGCAAGGGTAATTGTCAACGTCATTGAGAAAAATACCGGTTCTCTGGCGGCTGGTGCGGGTTTGAGTTCCGCGACGGGTTTGTTCGGTACGCTGAGTTACCAGCAGCAAAACTTGAGAGGTAGGAACCAGAAATTGGGGGCTGAAGTACAAATCGGGGAACGCCAAACGCTGTTTGACCTGAGTTTTACCGACCCCTGGATTGCGGGCGACCCTTACCGGACTTCTTATACGATTAATGCGTTTAGAAGACGATCGATCAGCGTGATTTTTGACGGTGGCGAACGGGAAGTTAGATTGCCCAACGACGATCGACCTCGCGTCGTCCGCACCGGCGCCGGCATCAATTTCACCCGTCCCCTGTCGCGCAATCCTTTTGCCGATTCTGAGTGGACAGCTTCAGTCGGCTTGCAGTACCAACGAGTCTCAATTACCGATCGCAAAGGCAGGCGCGAGTCCGAGGACGAACTCGGCAACCTGTTAAGTTTTAGCGATTCGGGTTCGGATGACTTGACAACATTGCAAGCAGGTGCGGTGCGCGATCGACGCAACGACCCCCTCCGCCCCACTAGCGGTTCCCTGCTCAGGTTTGGGGTGGAACAATCGATTCCTGTAGGTTCCGGCAGCATCCTGTTAAACCGCCTCCGGGCGAGCTACAGCTTGTACCTACCAGTCAAGTACACTAACTTTGCCCCCGGCCCTCAAACGCTGGCATTTAGTGTGAAAGGCGGCACGGTATTCGGAGATTTGCCTCCCTACGAAGCCTTTGCCTTGGGCGGCGCCAACTCGGTGCGCGGGTACGCCGAAGGCGACCTCGGAGCTGGTCGCAGTTTCTTAGAAGCCAGCGTTGAGTACCGTTTCCCGATTATTTCGTTTATCGGCGGAGCGCTATTTTTGGATGCTGGCACTGACTTGGGCACGGGCAAAGATGTCCCGGGCGACCCGGCCGGTATCCGCGAAAAGCCCGGTAGCGGTTACGGTTACGGCCTCGGCGTGCGGATTCAATCTCCTTTAGGGCCGATCCGGATCGATTACGGTATCAACGACACCGGCGACAATCAAATTCACTTTGGGATTGGTGAGCGATTCTAATTAACGAAGAGCCATTAGTCAGCAGTCATTAGTCATTAGTGAGGAGTAAGGGGTAATTGGTAATTGGTAATTGGTAATTGGTAATTGCTAATTGGTAATTACTAAGCTGCGCCTCGGCGCACCCTACGAATCATGTCTAAGGTGCGCGGCCCGGCGCACCCTACGGGTTAACTACTGTGACGCTGTTGCGGCTGTTACAATCGTAGAGAACCTTACCACCAGCCCAATATGACTCCATTTTTTCCGATGCTGTTATTGCCATTTACTCAAATAGCAGAAACTAGCTCTTGTCGTACTGTCGGACAGCCGGAGTTAATCGCAATTATTGCTCTAATGGGGGGACTTTTAGCCTTTGCTGCTACAGCTAACTTGCCAGCTATTTCAATCGTAGCAGCAAAGGTTCTAGCAGGTCTTGCAATTGGAGCTAGCTTCGAGTCGATAATATTGCCCTTCCAGGCAATTTTAGATATCGCAGCGGTGGTGGCTGTAGTCGAGGGCATTAAGCACATCTTAGGATGTGGTTAAGGAGTTAACTACGGTTAACTTCCTTCTTCCTTTTTCCTTATTCCAAATGACTATTCACACCCTAAAATCTGAATTTGAACTGTCGGGAATCGGTTTGCACAGCGGCCAACAAACTCGCGTCCGAGTTTTGCCTGCGGAGGTTGGGGAAGGCCGCTATTTTGTCAGAATTGACTTGCCCGGTGCTCCAATAATTCCTGCAAAAATTGAGGCGGTTTGTCAGACTGCACTTTCAACTGAACTCGCAGGTATCGATGCTGAAATTCGCACTGTAGAGCATTTATTAGCCGCTTTGGCGGGGATGGGAGCGGATAATGCTCGAATTGAGGTTGATGGGCCGGAACTGCCTCTGCTGGACGGTTCTGCTCTGGTTTGGGTAGAGGCGATCGCCCATACCGGCTTAGTTCCTCAAGAATCGAAGCAAGACTCCACTTCCTCCTTCGTCCTTGAACAGCCAATTTGGGTGCGTCACGGAGATGCTTTTGCAGCGGCTTTACCCTCAGCCGAAACTCGATTTAGTTACGGAATTGATTTTGAGGAACAGGCGATCGGCAATCAATGGTACAGTTGGTCGCCAGAGGCAGAAAGTTTTGCGACGGCGATCGCCCCAGCCCGCACTTTTGGACTTGCTCGCCAAGTTGACCAATTGCGACAAGCAGGTTTGATCAAAGGTGGTACCCTAGAGAACGCCCTAGTTTGCGATCGATCCGGCTGGCTCAACCCGCCCTTGAGATTTGCCAACGAACCAGTGCGCCATAAAATCCTAGACTTAGCAGGCGACCTCAGCCTGCTCGGAACTTGGCCAAAAGCTCACTACTTGGCTTACAAAGCCAGTCACAACTTACACGTCCAACTCGCCCAAGCCCTGAAATCGGAAGCTCTAGCTACGCTAGATAAAAGTTAGGAAAAAACACACAATCTGTTAAGATTGCATATTCCTTCTGCCATACCACACTCAAAAGTCTTCAAGCAATGTCCACGCTGACTGAAGTTAACACCCTCAATACTGCTAATTCTGAATCCATCCCCACCAAAAACGGTGAAGATTCTCCAGCGGTTAAATCTACTTTTACTCTCGAAGAAGTTCATAAATTATTGCCTCATCGCTATCCTTTTGCACTGGTTGACAAGATTGTTGATTACGTGCCGTCCGAGAAGGCTGTAGGAATTAAAAATGTGACTTTCAACGAACCGCATTTTCAAGGGCATTTTCCCGGACGGCCGATTATGCCGGGGGTATTAATTGTTGAAGCTATGGCTCAAGTTGGCGGTATTGTTCTCGCTCAGTTGCCCGACATCAAGCAAGGATTGTGGATGTTTACCGGAATTGATCAAGTCAAGTTTCGTCGTCAGGTTGTACCGGGCGATCAGTTGCTGATGACTGTAGAATTGCTGTGGGTAAAACGCCGCCGCTTCGCAAAAATGCAGGCTTTGGGTGAAGTAGACGGACAAAAAGTTTGTGAAGGAGAATTGACGTTTTCGATGGTAGATTAAATTTGGAATTAGTGAGGGCTTAGGGGTAGTTTTAAGTTATGAGTTTTCAATTTAAATTGAAACCGCGAAGCCTTCATCGGCAGGAAGTAATCTTAAAATTAAAAAAATTCCTTCTTCGTTCTTCCTTCTTCCCCCTTCCTTCTTGCTTCAACATCCATCCGTTAAATCAGTTTAATCCCTTACACTGCGCGTTGCCAAACTTCCTTCCCACTTACCAGCAAAACAACTGACAAATGCTTACTTTGATTCACCCAACTGCTGTGATTCATCCCGGTGCTGAACTTCACCCGACTGTAGAAGTGGGAGCTTATGCTGTAATTGGGGAAAGAGTGAAAATCGGGCCTGATACTAAGATTGGTGCCCATGCAATTATCGACGGGCTAACCGAAATAGGCGCTCGCAATCAAATTTTCCCCGGTGCGGCGATTGGTTTGGAACCTCAAGATTTGAAATACGAGGGTTCTCCGACTAGGGTGAAAATTGGCGACAGCAATCAAATTCGGGAATACGTGACAATTAACCGCGCTACTGGAGCGGGGGAAAGCACGACAATTGGCAATAATAATCTATTGATGGCTTATGTTCATGTCGGACACAATTGCGCGATCGCCGATCGAGTAATTATCGCCAATGCTGTAGCCTTAGCCGGACACGTTAAAATCGAGTCTCAAGCCCGATTGAGCGGTGTTTTGGGCGTTCACCAGTTTGTCCACATCGGCCGCTTGTCTATGGTGGGCGGCTTGAGCAGGATCGATCGAGACGTACCTCCTTATATGCTAGTCGAGGGGAATCCTTCGAGAGTGCGAGCTATCAACAAAATAGGCCTCGAACGCGCTGGTTTTACAGCAGAAGATTTGCTAGTTTTGAAGAAAACTTTTCGTATTCTCTACCATTCTGGTTACACTCTAAATCAAGCTTTGGAACAGTTGGATTTGTTACCGGAAAACGCCCACTTGCAGCACCTGCGGAGATTTGTGCAGCAGTCTATAACCAAAGGGCGGCGCGGTTTGATTCCTGGCAAAAAGTGAATGAGGTAGAATAAGCCTAGGAACTAAGCGACTGTTGCCCAATGAATGTTTATACTTCAGTCCAATCTACGTCCCCTGAAACAGAACAAGATGGCTGCATCAGGTTCTTAGATGTGAGTTGGGAACAATTTGAAGCGATAGAAGCAGCTTTTAAAGATGTCAGAGGTGTGAAATTTTTCTATCTAGATCAAAAACTGCAAATTATGACTGTCTCGCCCGAACACGAAATAATCAAGAAAACTCTCTGTATGCTGCTAGAGGCATATATGAGAGCAAATGGAATTCGATTTTACGGCAAGGGCGGGCCGACTCTCGGTAACAGAGAATTAGGCGGTAGAAAAGAGCCGGATGATTCCTATGACATAGGAACCCCAAAAAGAGTCCCAGATACTGCTATTGAAGTGGTAATTACCAGTGGCGGGATAAATACTTTAGAATTTTACAAAAGATTGGGCGTTAGGGAAGTATGGTTTTGGCAAAATAGTCAGTTATCTCTCTATTACTTAACAGGTGAAAATTATGAGGAGATTGGCCAGAGTACATTCCTTCCCGATCTGCACTTAGAATTACTGCTACGCTGTGCTAATATGCCGGATCAATATGATGCTGTTACCGAGTTATTAGCAAACATCTTACCTGTATAAAGTGAGAATATGAAAATTTTTATCAGCACTGGTGAGGTTTCTGGGGATTTGCAAGGAGCTTTGTTAATTGCAGCCTTAAAACGTCACGCTGTCGCCGCTGGTTTAGAGTTAGAAATAACAGGATTAGGCGGGCCTCGTATGGCAGAAGCTGGGGCTACTATTTTAGGCGATACTGTGGGCATTGGTTCTATGGGCCTTATAGAATCTGTACCCTATATTTTGCCGACGATCAAAGTTCAGGAAAAAGCTAAAAAATATCTCAAAAATTTCCGCCCCGATGCGGTTGTATTGATTGATTATTTGACTCCAAATCTCGGCATTGGCAGCTACATCCGTCGCTGTTTGCCGGATTTGCCGGTGATTTGGTACATTGCACCTCAAGAATGGGTTTGGTCGATTTCTCCTCGCAATACTGATTTGATTGTCAATATTTGCGACCACCTTTTGGCGATTTTTCCTGAAGAAGCTTGTTATTATCAAAAAAAAGGAGCCCAAGTGAGTTGGGTTGGTCATCCTTTGGTGGATAGAATGCAATCTGCGCCCAGCCGGGAAGTTGCCCGCAAAACTTTGGGAATTGGGCCGGAACAGGTGTCGATCGCCCTAATTCCCGCTTCTAGACACCAAGAACTCAAGTACCTGATGCCTGTTATATTTGAGGCCGCTCAAACTATTCAAGCTAAATTGCCGGAAGTTGATTTTTTGATTCCGCTTGCTAACAAAGCTTTCCGCAGCAAAATCGAAAAAGCGATTGAGAATTACGGTTTGCGGGCTACTTTGTTAGAAAATCAAACTCTGGAAATCTTGGCGGCTGCCGATCTGGCGATCGCTAAATCTGGTACTGTTAATTTGGAGTTGGCTTTGCTGGATGTTCCGCAAGTTGTCATCTATCGCGTCAGTCCGATTACGGCGATTATTGCTCGCCACGTGCTGAAATTTTCGATTCCTTTTATGTCACCGCCCAATTTGGTGCAAATGAAACCGATCGTCCCGGAGTTGCTGCAAGACGAGGCGACTGCTGAAAATATAGTGGACCACGCATTGGAATTGCTGCAAAATGCCGATCGACGCCAGCAAACTTTGGCAGGTTATCGGGAAATGCGCGAAAGTCTCGGAGATGTAGGTGTGTGCGATCGGGCCGCTGCGGAAATAATGAAAAATGTCAAATTAAATACAGCTTCTTAAAGCAATTTTGGTATTGAAAGGTTATGTATAAACCCGGTTAATTTGTGGATGGCTCCTTGACAAACCCAAGATTTATTACCAAAAACCCGGTTAATTTTTTTAATTTCTATTAAAGCAACTTTGTTATTGAAATGTTATGCCAAGCAATCGGAAAAAGCGACCGATCGCTGTTGATTTATTTGCAGGCGCGGGCGGCATGACCCTGGGCTTTGAACAAGCAGGTTTTGATGTACTTGCATCAGTCGAAATTGACCCTATTCACTGCGCCACACACGAGTTTAATTTCCCGCTGTGTTCTATTCTGTGCAAAGATGTCACACAGCTTACGGGATCGGAAATTCGGAAAAAATCGGCGATCGGGCGGCGGGAGATAGACGTAGTAATTAGCGGTTCGCCCTGTCAAGGATTCTCGATGATGGGCAAGCGCGATGTGGACGACCCGCGAAATTCTCTAATTTTTCACTTTAAACGCTTAGTTTTGGAGCTAAAACCCAAATTTTTCGTAATGGAAAATGTGCCGGGAATTGCATCAGGAGAACACAAAGAACTCCTGAATATTTTAATTAGCTCTTTTCTGGAAGCAGGCTATCAAGTAGAAGAAAACTATCAAGTTCTCAACGCAGTTCATTACGGAGTGCCTCAAGCTCGCAAACGCTTGTTTCTGATTGGGTGCAAAGCAGGTTATGAGCTACCCAAATACCCTCAGCAAACTACGATACTGCCGAAAATTAAAATTCCTAAACGCTATAAAAAAGTTAATTTACCTGCTGTCCCGACAGTTTGGGATGCGATTGGAGATTTGCCGGAAGTGGAAAAGTACAGCGAGTTGCTGCACCGAGATTGGGTAATCGCGGAGTACGGAAAGTGCAGCGCTTATGCGAGTATAATGCGCGGGATTGATGGTTTGGAGGATGATTATTCCTACGATCGCCACTACGATCAACAAATTCTCTCTTGTAGTTTGCGAACTCAACACTCTCTGGAATGTATGGAAAGGTTTCATGCTGCTAAACACGGCGAAAAAGAGCCGATCAGCCGTTTTTATAAGCTTCATCCCCAGGGAGTTTGCAACACTCTCAGGGCTGGAACCGACCGAGCTAGGGGGGCTTATACTTCGCCGAGACCGATTCACCCGATCGCGCCTCGGTGCATTACTGTCAGGGAAGCTGCGCGACTCCATTCCTATCCTGACTGGTTTAGATTTCACGTTACAAAATGGCACGGTTTTCGCCAAGTCGGAAATTCTGTACCACCGCTATTGGCGAAAGCTGTAGCAGCGCAGATTATTAGCGCTTTGGGCGTGGAAGCAATTAAGCCGAGTCTCAAACTGACCTGGGGAGATGATTCGTTGCTTAAGCTGAATTGGTCGGAAGCAGAACAATATTATCTAAAAAGTTAAGAGTTAGATTTAATTATCTCTAACGGGGAATTAGTAATTGGTAATTGGTAATTAGAAATTAGTAATTGCTAATTGGTAAACAAGTAGTGATTTTTGCCTGTCATCTCCTTCTACAGACCGGGTTAGATCAAATCGCATAACTACTTATAGCAATCCTCGCATCATTTGTGGATTTCTTACTCCCCAGCGAGCGGGTTCGGGGAGGGTTTGGGTGGGGTTAAAAATTTACGACTCAGGCAAAGATTGCTATATGCAGAACTACCCTTAATTAAGCGCGGGCTACCGTTCCCTGTATCGGTGGACACATTTCGACGGCGTGCAGGAGATGTCCCGCGTAGTTAAACAAACCGAGAATGTATTCCGGCGCGCTGTCCAGTTTTTTTTTAGGTGACAGTGGGGGAACTGCTTCGACTACGCCTCTGTTATCCAAGACGGAGCGATCGTCCTATACATCCAATAGCAACATCAACATCTAGATACCATTTAAGATTTTAGATTGTAAAAGTCTCCCGATAAAACATTTTGATAAATTTCGCTGAGTTTTGCAACAATTACGAGTCTTTTGAAATTCTAGAGCTATCTTGGAAAAAGTGTATTTTCAGGAGACTCAACTAATATGGGTTGGTTTAAAAGACTGTTCGGACTCGAAAAGCCTGAAGCCCCGGCTGAACCGATGGCACAAGTAGTACAGCAAGCAGCACAAGCGCAATCCATCGCTCCTGCTAAAGTCGGCCCAGACGGAAATTTTGACGAGAGCGGCTTAGCGAAGCGGGTTGCTTTAGCTTTTGACAGCGATGCAGAAGTTGCTGATATCGAGACTGTTTATGTGGCTCAGCTCAGCAGCACAGTTGTTCTCAAAGGTCAAGTTCCCAGTCAGGAAATTCTCGACAAGTTGGTAGCGATCGCCTCTGCTGAAGAAGGTGCAACAAACGTGCAAACCGATCAGGTGACAGTCGGGTAGTTCTTCGGAACCGAAGCAGTTTCGCTCCGGGCGCGGCTCGAATTAGTCAAAAGCTCGATTAAACCCGCGGCGGCGGGTTTTTTCTTGCCCTCTGCCCCTCAAAATATTAATTTTTGTAAATTTAACGAATTCATCTTAAAAAACAGTATAATTGAATACAGAAACTAAAAAAGTTTTAGCGAAAAAACCCAAGCTAGCCTGACTGCCCTTTTTATCTCCATACATATAAGGATCAAAAAATATGAAACTCACTTATCGCGGCGCACACTATGAGTACGACATTCCGACTGTCGATATGATCGAAGGCGAAGTCGCGGGCAAATATCGGGGCCAAAACTGGAACTATCGCTATCCGAGACACATTCCCGCCCCAAATAAATACGGCGGTACAAACTATACTACAAAGCGAGATTCTCAAGCTGGCGATCGGGATAGCGCAGCAGTTCGCACCCCAGGGGCGGTTGAATCTTACCCAACAGTTGTGGAAGTGGCGCAAGTCCACCAAGCGAATATTTGCAATATTCTCGATCGTAGAAAGCAAGCAGCCAAGGCCAAGGGCGATGAAAGACTGCTGCGTTTGCTAGAAATTGAGTCGAGACAAATGGTCTGTTAGAGAAAAGTTTCAGAAAACAAAGCGTTTGTCAAGAGGGGGGAAATCAACAGCGGTTTGATTTCCCCCCTTTTCCCATAACCCTATTCTGTCACTCTGGGAAAATAAAAATAAGAGCCAAATTTTTAACTGTAGATAGAGCTAGCATTTGAGCGTTTATTTTCTAACAGAATGGCTGAAGTCAATGATTTTGGTAAAAGTCTTATGCTATCAGCCTTCCAGATTATTTTTTGCAGAAAGTCATAGAATAGGGATAAAGCAATGTCCAGGTAAGTGAAGTACAAATAAACCAGTTTCTGTCACCCCTTGACACAAACCACCTGCTTGAGAGTCGCCACCACTTCCACCAAATCCGACTGCTGACTCATTACCTCATCAATCGGCTTATAAGCCCCCGGAATTTCATCTAAAAATTGCTCATCTTTCCGGCACTCAACCCCCTCAGTCTGCCGCACAAAATCATCGAGAGTAAATACATTTTTCGCTTGATTGCGAGACATCAACCGCCCCGCGCCGTGACTGCAACTACAGTAGCTTTCAGCATTCCCCTTCCCTTTAACAATGAAAGACTTCGCCCCCATTGAGCCCGGAATAATCCCGTAATCCTCTACATCCGCGCGCACAGCACCCTTGCGAGTCACATACACATCTTCGCCAAAATGCACCTCTTTTTCCGCGTAATTGTGGTGGCAATTCACCTCTAATAACGGCTTAACAGATTTGCCACCCGCGACGTGCTTTTCCACAATTCGCTTAAACCGATTCATCATCACATCGCGATTAAAACGAGCATAATCTTGCGCCCACTGCAAATCGTGCCAGTAAGCCGCAAACTCCTGTGTACCCGCTACAAAATAAGCTAAATCTTTGTCAGCCAGATTAATTTCTGCCAGTTTAGCTAAATCTTTAGCAGTCTCGATATGCTGCTGTGCGAGCAAATTTCCAATGCCGCGAGAACCGGAGTGCAGCATCAGCCAAACAAAGTTTTCAGTATCAACGCAAACCTCAATAAAATGATTACCGCCACCGAGGGAACCCATTTGTTTTAAGGCTTTATTGTTTTGGTGCTGTACGCCTTGATGAAGTTTGTTAAACTCGCCCCATCCCTGCCAGTTGGTGACAGTTTTTTCTACTTCCTTGTTTTCATAAAATCCGACAGGAATTGTGGCTTCGATATCGAGGCGAATTTGTTTGAGTTTGCCTTCTAATTTGTTAGCCTTGAATGGCATTTTAATAGCAGCCATCCCACAACCAATATCAACGCCCACAGCAGCCGGAATAATCGCTTCTTTTGTGGCAATTACGGAACCGACTAAAGCACCTTTTCCTAAATGTACATCGGGCATTAGTGCGACGTGTTTGAATACAAAGGGCAAAGATGCTACGTTGGCGGTCATCTTGGTTTCTTTTTCGCCCAGGGCGTGATTTGCCCAAGATAATACTGGTTTTGGGGCTGATATGTCTAATTTTTCGTAGGGCATTTTTGTTTAAGTTGGTTTTGCCAGTATTTGTGTAGCATAAATGTAACACAAAAACTTTCGGATGTCAAAAACACTAATTCTTGTAGGGTGTGTCAGTCGGGAATTTCTTTGGGGAGTCATAAAATGTTTACTGACGCACCTTACCCACTAATTCTTGCGGCGTCAAATTCACATCAAATGCAGTAGCGGTATTGTTGATAAATCCGACAGTCCGACATGGAATGAATTCCCTGTCTCATAGCTAAAGTCCTCTGAAAGATGACTAAAATTGCTCGCACTTCCCGTCAAAATCTACAGTCGGTGTAAAACCGACTTTCGCTTTGAGACAGGGGTTTAAATCCCTGCCGGATTGCGTCGAAGTGCATAAAAAGCTGACACTAAATTTTACAAATTCGGAGTCTTTCTCGCCGCCTTCTGCACGGGAATAGCCACCGCCTGCGGCTTCTTCTTCGCTGCAAACATCCCGAAGAAGTCGTGCAGCAAAATGTAAAAACACGGAATAATAAACAGCGTCAGCAGCGTCGCCAGCGACAAACCAGAAAACACCACCACACCCAGTGGTTGCAAGAATTCCGAACCTTCTCCAATGCCCAAAGCTAGGGGAAACAAACCCAAAACTGTGGTAATAGTTGTCATCAAAATCGGCCGTAAGCGCTGAGGTGCCGCCCTCAGAATTGCTGTTGTGCGATCGACTCCTTCCTCTTCCCGAATTTGGTTCGCCAACTCCACCATAATAATACCGTTATTCACGATAATTCCCACGAGCAAAATTGCCCCGATCATCACCGTCGCACCGATCGCAGTTTTGGTCACATAAAGCCCGAATACTCCCGCCGCCAACGCCAGTGGCACTGTCAGCAAAATCACCAGCGGGTCAACCAAAGAGTTGTACTGCACCGCCATCGCTACAAACACTAGAAAAGTCGCCAATCCCCCCAACAGCTTGAGAGAAGTTTGCAATTGCTGATTAGTTTCAGCAGCCGAACTCGGCACAATTGTTACTCCTCGCGGCAACTTCAGTTCTGATAAAACTGCATCGACTTGCTGGACAGCATCGCCGAGACTTGCACCCTTATTCAAGTTTCCGACAACTAAGAAAACTTGCCGCTGATTGAGACGCTGAATTTCTGCCGGCGCTTTGCCGATCGTAATATTAGCCACGTCACTTAAACGGATGATGCTGTTATTGCCACCCGATAATGGGATTTGTCCGAGTTGGGCAATAGATTTGACAGAAGTGCGATCGAACTGCACCCGCACATCTATTAATCTGTTTCCCCGCTGCAACTGAGTGGGAACAGCACCTTCAATTGCTGTCTGAATTGTCTCCCCAATATCTTGGGCTGTCAGCCCGTACACAGCAGCCTTTTCCCAGTCTGGACGAATTTGTACCTCTGACTGCGGCGGGTCTGCCTCCGGCCGAAACCGGGCTAATTTTACCTTCTCATCTAATGCTTTTAATATCTGACGGCCTGCTTCCTGCAATGATTCTTCAGTGTCCCCCTGAACCACGACATCAATTTCGCCACCCCGCACGGGAGAATTAGTTAAAACTAAACCCCTAATCGATTCTGGAACTAGCCGCAGACGAGTTCCTTTAGGAAGGTCAATTTTTTTCAATTCCTCAGTCATTCTTTCTGTAAAATCGGTGGTATTAGTACCTGATTTGAGCGTAATTGTGCTGCTTCCCCGAAGCAAATTTTCAGACGTACTGTTGCCGAACAGCAGCCCTCCCGCTGTCGTTAAAGTGTACTCTGTTTCTGGCTGTTCAAGCAGAATCTTATCGACAGCAGCAATCACTTTTTGATTGGTTTCCAAGTTAGTCCCCGGAGGAAATGAAGCAAATAATCTGGCTTGACTTGTATTAACTCTCGGCAAAATTTCTTGGGGAATTTGTCCTAGCATCACCCATGTGCCACCGCCTAAAATGACAAAAGCTACTACAATTATAATTAACCGCAAACCCAGGACTTTCGAGAGCATTGAACCGTAAGCCCGCGTGCCGTTTTCAAAGCCGCGGTTGAAATGTTTTATCGGCCCGAACTGATTGATACCGCTGGAATAAGACATTCCCATCAAGCGAGAAGTCAGCATCGGTACTACCGTTAAAGCTACTAGCAAAGACGCTGCTACTGCAAAGCTAATTGTCAAAATTAATTCGTTAAATAGCAGCGAAAAGAAGCCGCCAATCAGCAAAAATGGCAGCACTGATACTAAGTTAGCCGCTGTGGAGGCAACCATTGCTGATTCTACTTCTTCACTCCGCAACACTGACTCTTCTATTGTGCGTTCTTTTCGATCTTTTATTCTGCCTTTTTTCAGATGAGGGTTGCTGTCTAGACCGACTACAATATTTTCTAAAATAACTACGCTGGTGTCGATCGCCTGACCGATTCCTAGCGCTAAACCGCCTAAACTAAATAAATTCAGCGACATACCAAACAGCCGCATTAAAATAATGGCTGCTAGAGTACACAGAGGAATTGTCAGAGAGATAATCAGGGTTTGTCTCAAGGAGCCTAAAAAGAACAAAACAGCGATCGCAGCCAGCACTGCTCCTGAAACCCCCGCATTCGCCACATCGGCTAAGGAATTGCGGATAAATCTAGATTCGTCTAAGGTAGTAACTACAGTCATGTCCGCCGAAATCAAGCCGGACTCCTGCATTTCTTTGATGCGATTTTTCACTCCGTCTACAACAGTAATGGTGTTGGCGTCCGGCTGTTTTAAGATGCTAATTTTAACGGCAGGTTTTTGATTGAGAAAAACTTTGACTCGCTGTTCTTCCGTGCCGTCATTGACTCGGGCAAAATCGCGCAGGTAAACTCGTTTTGGCGGGTTAGAACCGGATACTTGAAAAGAAAGATTGGCAATTTCAGAGGCTGTTCTAAAGCGGCCGATGGTTCGCGTCAGCGGTTCGTTAGATTCTTGCCGCAGCCGACCGCCGGAAGTGTCTAAATTGCGATCGCGCAAAGCATTAAAAACGTCGTTAAGATTAACTCCTAAACTTTGCAGCCGGTTCAGGTCAATATTAACTTGAATTTCTTCTTGAACGCCGCCGGAAACGTCAACGGAAGCTACTCCGGGAATAACGTTAATTTCCCTGGCTAATTCTTCATCTGCAAATACCCGCAAATCTACCCCTTGTCGCGAGTCTGAAGTCAGGGCAAATTCGTAAACCGGCTGTTGAGAAGGGTCAAATTTAAACAGATTCGGCGATTCAACTGTATCGGGAAGTCGGTTGCGAATTCGGTTGACGGAGGCTGTCGCGTCGTTGAGAGCTTGGTTGATATTGCCGCCCGGTCTGAAGAATAAATCGACGCTGACTTGTCCTTCGCGGGTGCGGGAAAAAACTTGCGTGACGCCTTCTGTCGCTGAAAGTCCTTGTTCGAGGGGGCGGGTAATTTCGTCAACTGCAACTTCTGGCGAGACTCCGGGGGCGTCTAAGCGCACGCTGATGCGAGGATAGGTGATGGAGGGCAGCAAGTCAACGGGCAGTTGGGTGATGTAGAAAATGCCCACAACTATAATCGCAAGTGTCAGCATGAGGGTGCCGATGTGGCGGCGAATCGCGGTCGCGCTAATGCTGAATCCGGGTTTGTCGGCTGTCATTTGATTTTAGATTTTAGATTTTAGATTAAAGAATTGGAAAGTTTACAACGTCACTCAGCCTGCAAAGGAATGAATCGCCGGGCTAGTGACCAAATTGTTTTCGGTCAGGCTTGATTTTGTATAGGGAGTGAGAGACTATTTACGCTCCGCACCTGACAAGTAGTATAATAAATTTTAATAAATTGTCAAAAATGTTTTTTATAATATTCCTTTAGAGGTAGTCTATCGCCCACAATACAGATTGGCAGAAATTGCGATCGGCTTTTTTATAGGTCGAAAGCAATGGCGATTTACCGCTATCGTGGGGGTAGGTTGACTATATTGTTAGCCTTACCTACAGGTTCGTTGTAAAACTCGCCACTCCATTCTTATTCGGCTTTGCAGATTTACGGTATGGAAGGCTAAATATGCCGGATATTCCGTACTTCGTGTGCTCATTGATCTGAAATTAATAGCCTAAATTTTTATACAGCAAGGGTTTCCGGTCTTAGTTTAGTTAATTTGGAGCCATTTTTTCCTTTGATTCATACATAGCTTGGGTTTTAACTACTTAAACTAATGGTTGGACACACTAAGTAAGGAAGAGCCAGCTTTACTAAAAAGTTCTTTCTGCTGATTTACTGCCATTCACCCTATTTCCTAAAAAAACCCGGTTTCTTCACAAAACCGGGTTTTTTACACTCAAATTGCGTGTTCTCGATACCACTCAATCGTATTTTTCAACCCTTCCTTAAACTTCACCTCCGCAACAAAACCAAACTTTTCCTTAGCCCTTTGGGTATCCAAACAGCGGCGCGGCTGACCGTTTGGTTTGTCTGTTTCCCAAACAATTTCTCCCTCAAATCCCATCAATTCGCAAATCGTTTCCACTAAATCGCGAATTTTAACTTCACTATTCGTTCCCAAATTCACCGGATCAGATTCACTGTAATCTTGCGTTGCCATCACAATTCCCCGCGCGGCATCTGTGGAATACAAAAACTCGCGGCTAGGGCTGCCGTCGCCCCAAACTGGCAGTGTTTTGTCTCCCCTTTCTTGCGCTTCGTGGACTTTGCGAATTAATGCGGGGATGACGTGGGAACTTTTGGGGTCAAAATTATCTTCCGGGCCGTACAGATTAACTGGTAGCAAGTAGATACCGTTGAATCCGTACTGCTGACGGTAGGATTGCAGTTGCACTAATAAAGCTTTTTTTGCTACTCCGTAAGGTGCATTAGTTACCTCTGGATAGCCGTTCCACAGGTTGTCTTCTTTGAAAGGAACTGGGGTTAAATTGGGATAAGCGCAAATAGTGCCTACGCAGACAAATTTTTCGACTCCTGCTTCGTAGGCGGCGTGGATTAGTTGCGCGCCCATCATCAAATTATCGTAAAATAATTCAGCGGGTTTGACTAGGTTTAAGCCGATGCCACCGACGTGGGCGGCGAGGTGAATGATGATATCTTGTTTTTCGGCGGCGCGCTTGCAGTTTTCCATGACGCGAAGGTCGCAGTCGCGCGATCGAGTTACCAAAATTTTATCAGCATCTGCCCCTGCTTTCACTAGCTGGTCGATTACCTGACGGCCCAAGAAACCGGCGCCGCCCGTGACTAGAATGCGTTTGCTGCTTAAATCCAAGCTTGTCATAATTTTAGCCTCGGGATTTTGAATAAAGGTCGATCGACAATTTCAATTCTAAAATTGTTGCTTTAGCAAAAAAAGCTTTAAGGTGCAGGATGAGGTTGCCCACACATTTGTTTTAGCTGCAGCAGAGAGGGACAATTTGCGCCATACACACCCGAAAGTTAGATATAGGGGTCGCGACTCCCCAACTCTCATTTTAATGTTTTTTTTAGCCCGCACAGCCGAAAATTTTGCGAGCAATTAAGCGGGTTCTCTGAATGCCCGCGCTACGCTAATAGCTGTAACAACCCTCTGCTCAGTTGTGAAGTGCTTGCAGGGGCTATCCCCCGGTACACGCCTTTCGCCAAAGGGGTAGACACGGGGTCCTACCCCTACAAATTGTTCGCACTGACAGCTTGGTTTAGCGACTTAATCAAATCCGTTGCCCGAACCTCGACCTTGCTGGTCTAAAGCTTTCCTGTCAGCATCTACCATTAAATGTACTAACTCCTGAAAAGTTACAGAAGGTTCCCAATTTAATTGCTGGCGCGCCTTAGTCGAATCGCCAATCAACAGTTCGACTTCTGCAGGCCGCAAGTAGCGTTCGTCAAATTCCACATATTTTTGCCAATCTAAATTGACGTAAGTAAAAGCCAAATCGAGAAATTCCTTAATGGAATGAGTCTCGTTGGTAGCAATGACATAATCGTCAGGCTTGTCTTGTTGCAGCATCAGCCACATCGCCCGCACGTAGTCTTTAGCATAGCCCCAGTCCCGCTTAGAATCGAGATTGCCCAAGTAAATCTTTTTCTGCTTGCCGGCGACTATTCTGGCAACGGCGCGAGTAATTTTGCGAGTTACAAAAGTTTCGCCACGGCGGGGAGATTCGTGATTGAACAAGATGCCGTTGCAAGCAAAAAGTCCGTATGATTCGCGATAATTTACTGTTTGCCAGTGCCCGTAAACTTTGGCGCAGGCGTAAGGACTTCTGGGATAAAAAGGAGTTGTTTCCTTCTGCGGAACTTCCTGTACCAAACCAAACATTTCCGAAGAACCTGCTTGATAGAACCGCACTTCTATGCCGGTGCGGTGCTGATAGTCCCGAATTGCTTCTAGCAGCCGCAATACTCCCATCCCTACTGTGTCAACCGTATATTCCGGCGAGTCAAAACTGACTCGAACGTGAGATTGAGCGCCTAAGTTATAAATTTCTACCGGCTGAACTTCTTCCAATATCCGGCGGAGAGTGGTGCCGTCCGTCAAGTCGCCGTAGTGTAGAAACAGGCGTGCACCCTCGCTGTGAGGATCGACATAGATGTGGTCAATTCGATCGGTATTGAAACTAGAACTGCGCCGGATAATACCGTGAACTTCATATCCTTTCTCTAACAGTAATTCGCTCAAGTAGGAGCCGTCTTGACCTGTAATACCTGTTATTAGCGCTCGCTTGCGTTGCGTCATCTGATTTTCCTGTGACAGGCTGTGTTAATTCACAATAAATTTTTTGGCAGAGGCTGTTGCTCCCTGCCGGGCGTATTCTCAAACTCTACGTTAACGGCTTTATAAAACTTACTCAAACTTAACTTTAGTTACCTAAAGCCAGTTGAAGTTTACTTCCTACGCTGTTGGGTAGTGGGCTATCCCAAGATAAGTAGGCTATCCCCCTTAAGCCAAAGGTTATAGAGTTAAGTTTAACACCTAAACCTAAAGTAGTCTATCTAGAAGAAGTGATCTTTCTAGATGAATAAGAGGTAGGTTTATTTAAGTATTTGCCCCTTTAGTTAAGCTCACAATTCTTCGATCGGCACCCAGGAACTGTTTAGTTTTGACAAAGAGTTTGTCGCGGATTGTCAGTAGTCAGCATCAGTGGTCAGTAATAAATAAAACTAACTACCGATTGCTGACTGCGGACAAAAATTAATATGCGCCGTTAAAATTAATATGCGCCGTTATTTTTGGGAAAAATCACAACTCCAATTGTTTTGAAAACAATCCACATATCCATCCAAAGGTTTTTGTCATTTGCGTAATAGAGGTCGATTTGGACTCGGCGGGGATAGGGAATGTCGTTGCGACCGGACACTTGCCACAAGCCTGTAATTCCAGGCCTTATGGTGAGAATCTTGTTGATGTGACGGCCGTATCTCGGCAGTTCTTCTTCAACTAAAGGTCTCGGTCCGACGACACTCATATCTCCTTTTAAAACATTCCAAAACTGGGGAAACTCGTCTAAACTGGTCATTCGTAAAAATCTTCCAATCCAGGTAATTCGAGGGTCTTGTTTCAGCTTGAAATTGTCCTCAAACTCTTGACGCAAATGCGGAGAATTTTCCATGATTTCCAGCAATATATCGTCCGCATTTTCCACCATCGTTCTGAATTTAAGGCAATAAAACCTTTTACGGTTTTTGCCTACTCGTTCCTGTACGTAAAAAATAGGACCGGGCGAGCTTAAGGCGATTAAGAAAGCCAAAAGCAGGTAAACCGGAGCAAACAGGATCAGAACCGATAAGGAAAACAGGATGTCAAATAACCGCTTGAAAAGTTCTCCGTCGAGGCTCTGTAGAGAACGACTTATGCGTCTATCTCCTTGCAGGACAGACCCAAAACCGCGTCTTGCGATCGCTCGAATTACCTTGCCGGAGATTAGTTGGCTGTCGGCAGTCATCTTACTCCTTCACTTCACACCACACACAGTCCTGATCATAAAGCCTCAAGACGCTTTGTTCTCTCAATTATGTTTCCAATACTCAATTTTCTGCCTTCAGAAGGCTTCAAAAGGCAGAATTAAGAAGGAAGAGGGCTTCTGGCGGCAGAAGAAAGAAGGCACCAGGCACTTATCCAGAGGTGTTCTGAAGGCACTTATACAAAGGCACAAGGAAGATTGTCCCGCTATCGGGTTCTGGCACTCTCACGCCCCGGACTCGGTAAAATCACGGGAGTGAAATTCCTGATAGCAGCGTTCCACAAAAGCTAGATAGCGCTGCCCAAAAACTTCGGGGCCAAACTGTTCAGCGCGCAACCTGCTGATTTCTGGCCGAAATTTGCCTTGCAACTGCTCAAATTCCTTGACAGCTTCGACTAATGCTGCTGCGGTTTGGGAGGAAAAAAATAAACCAGTCCCTGTGTCTGGGTGTTGGCGAATGTCGAGCACTGTCTCCAAAGCGCCCCCTGCTGCATAGGAAATTACTGGTGTTCCGCAAGCTTGAGCCTCTACCAAAGCTATGCCAAAATCTTCGCAAGCTGCATAGACAAAGGCTTTCGCCTCTGCCATGTACTTTTCAACTATGGAGGCGGGCTGCCAGCCGAGCACTTGCACGTTGGGTTTGGCGATTTGCCGAATCATGTCTAATTCTGGCCCGGTGCCGATGACAATTAGAGTATGCCCGAGTTGATTGAATGCTTGGACGATCGCACTTACGTTTTTGTAACTTACTAACCGACAAACTGTGACGTAAAAGTCCTGTTTTTGCCGCATCAAGGAAAATCGCTCGATATTTACCGGCGGATAAATCACCTGGGCCCGCCGCCGATAGCAGCGCCAAATTCGGCGCGCCGTGTGTTGAGAGTTAGCGATGAAATAATCAACGCGATTGGCGGAAATTACGTCCCACTGCCGCAGTCGATGCAACAAATATCGCGTCAGCAGCCCCGGGATGCCCCGTCCGGCTTTGCTGCTACGCAAATAGTCAAAAGTTAAGTCCCAAGCGTAGCGCATGGGTGTGTGGCAGTAGCAGACGTGCAGTTGCTGAGGACTGGTGAGGATGCCTTTAGCGACGGCGTGGGACGATGAGAGGATGATGTCGTATTCTCGCAGATCTAGTTGTTCGATCGCGATCGGCAGAAATGGCAGATATTTTTGCACGCCGCTGCGGGCCTTGGGAAAGTGCTGCAAAAAAGTTGTGCCAATCTGTCGCCCGAAAAGATAGCTTTCGGGATTGGCTGATTCAAAGTCGATGAGGGCATAGACATCTGCCTCGTCTACGTGTTTGAGGATTTCCTGTACTACGAGTTCTGAACCGCCAGTAGCTAAGGGCGTCAACCATTCGTGAACTAGGGCGTATTTGAGTTTTTTCACTTGTATTTGTAGCCAATCAAACGATTTGTTAGCGCCAGTGCTGTCAATATTAGTCTTACTAAGGGATCAACTTACGCAATATCCAGCCATCAACCAGGTTTCTAGGTAGGTATCTAGGTCAAACCAAGGATTTTGGGAATAAACGGAGTTTGGGTCAAATCAACCACAGCAAAACAGCACTCTCCGGCAGCGATTTCCCCGATAATTGACAAGAAATACTATTAGGCGGAATACTGAAGGTGATTTGCGATCGCCTAAATCTGCGGAATCGGCGATCGGCTCAATGTGGTGTGAGGAAAAATGTCCAAATTTTTGTGGAAGGGACTTTTAGTTAGTCCCGCTGTATTGGCAGCAAGTTTAGTAGTATCTTCGACGGCGCTCGCAGAGCAACCTGTAGAAATTGCCACGGCAGCTCAAACTGATAAATTGCAATTAGCAGGTGCTGCAACCGAGGCAGCCAAGTCTGAGACAGCAAAGCCTGAGACAGCCGAACCAGCCTCACTAGATAGCAACTTGACTGTTGAAACTATTGAGAAAGAAAGTGCGAACCTCTACGAGGGCTTTCCTTCGGATCGCTTCGCTAACGATCCCATCGCCCCAGTTACCGAACAAGCAAAAGCAACGGAAAACGCAGTTGCAGCAGATTTAAGCGAAACCAAACCGGCAGTAGCGCCCGCAAATTTAAGTGCCGAACAACCAGTCGCGCAGCAAATCCCCGCAGTAGCGCCCGCAAACTTAAGCGAAACGCAACCCGCCGCACCACTGGCTAATTTAAACGCAGAAAAATCGGCCGCGCAACCCGAGCAAATTTCCCAATCCACAGATTCAAGTGCCCAACCTCAAGCACAGTCAAATGTTTTAGAACAAATCAATCAATACAGCGCAGAAGACAGTCGCAGCGAAGATGGGGCTGGCCAAGTAACCTCAGTTTCTCAACTTTCCGACGTTCGGCCCACCGATTGGGCATTCCAAGCTTTGCAATCCCTAGTAGAGCGCTACGGGTGCATAGCTGGGTATCCTGACGGCACTTTTCGCGGCAACCGGGCGATGACTCGCTACGAGTTTGCAGCAGGTTTAAATGCGTGTTTGGATAAAGTTACCGAGCTAATTCAAGGCGGTTCCAGAAATCTGGCGACGCGAGAAGATTTGGCTTCTGTGCAAAGGTTGCAAGAAGAATTTGCGGCGGAATTAGCAACTTTGCGCGGCCGCGTCGATGTTTTGGAAGCGCGCGCCTCGGAATTAGAAGCAAATCAGTTTTCAACTACGACTAAACTCAACGGCGAAGTGATATTTGCTTTGACGGGTATCGCCAGGGGAGATGATGCCGAGGGCCGCGAAGCTGATCAAACCACGGCTTTCGGCAGCAGGGTTCGGATCAATTTCGACACGAGTTTTTCTGGGGAAGATTTGCTGAGAACTCGACTGCAAGTTTTGAATCTGGGTTCGTTTTCTACGAATAATACGAAAACCGCTGAAGGAGAATTGCGGTTTAACGCCGGGCCTTTTGCCGAGGCCAGCAATACTGTAGGTTTAGATGCGCTGCTTTACCAATTCCCTCTAGGGAAAAACACGACTGTAATTTTAGAAGCCAACGCTGGCGCTGCTGATGATTTTGCTAACACTGTCAACCCTTACTTTGACGGAGACGGCGGCAGCGGTGCTCTTTCTAATTTCGGTACTCGCAACCCGATTTACTATTTGACTGGCGGTTCTGGCATCGCTCTGCGGCATCAGTTTGGGGAAAAACTCGAGCTGAGTTTGGGATATTTGGCTGGAAACGCCGCGGACCCGACGCGGGGTAACGGTTTGTTCAACGGTTCTTATGGCGGTTTGGCTCAGTTGACTTTCAAACAGAACGACAAAATGGCTTTAGGTTTAACTTACGTTAATTCCTACAACTTCGTTACTGGTACCGGGAGCAATGCTTCTAATTTTCCGGTGCGTCTCGGTTCCTTCGGGCTCGACAGCGACAGCACTCTGCCAGTTACTAGCAATTCCTACGGCGCACAAGCTTCGTGGCAGTTGAACCGGAGATTTGCAATTGGCGGTTGGGCGGGTTACACCAACCAGCGCATTTTATCCAACTTGGCTACTCCTACCGGTTCTGTGCAGCGGGGGGATCAAAAAATCTGGAACTGGGCAGTTACTTTGGCTTTTCCCGATTTGTTGAAAGAAGGAAATGTGGCCGGCATTTTGGTAGGTATGGAGCCGCGGGTGACGAGTTCTACTAATCGGACTTTGCCGGAAGATAAGGATACTTCGCTGCACGTTGAAGGTTTTTATCAGTTTAAGTTGAGCGACAATATCTCTATCACTCCTGGCCTGATTTGGCTGACTGCTCCTGACCACAATAAGAATAATTCTGATTTGGTGATTGGGGTGGTCAGAACGACGTTTACTTTCTAGGAGAAGCCCACACCGATTTTAGATTTTAGATTGGCGGTTGTAATCTAAAATCTAAAATTGTCCTAACTTGGATTTAAGGTTTCAACAAAAACGACCAGCTTTTGCTAAAGCTGGTCTGCACAAATAGTTAAATCCGTTGTGTTCCCACAGTGTTGTTCTCACAGTGAGGAAACCCAAGTTGCACGTTTCTTTGCAAAGGGTTCTAAAAGAAATATCATCTCTCTTAAGTGGTATTATAACAACAAAATTTAATTTTCTGTAATAAAACTTTACATTACAGAGGCACTTTAATTTTTATTTAGGGACGATCGCACTTTTTTGCACTTTGTATAATAAAGCCTGTTTCAAAAACCAGCTCTATACGTAGGTTGATGCCTACCAAACCTTTTATTTTGCGAAAAAAGGAGGTTTCAATGGTCGATAGACCCTTTTTCTCACTTTGTATAAATCAAGCCGGAGCTTGCTGCGGTCTGCCCCAGACAATCCGCTCCTGCTTGTATACAACCATACCCGGTTTCGCACCTTTCGGCTTGTATACATATTTCGGTTCTGTATAAACCACGGGGACTTGTTCGCTGTGGCGGGCGCGACTGTAGTAAGCAGTCATGTCGGCGGCAAATTGCAAATCGGTTTCTTCAGCCACAGTACCGGGTTTCAGACGCAGCAAAGCGTGACTTCCGGGAATCTCTAGGGTGTGGAACCACAAGTCGTAGTCGTTGGCGGTGCGAAAAGTGAGTTGGTCGTTTTGGCGGTTGTTGCGCCCGATTAATAATTCAAAGCCGCTGGGGGTTTGGTAGCGGTGAAATTCGATCGCAGCATTTTTGTCGGTACTGCGGTAATCTGGTACGTCTAGGTATTTTTGCTGGATCAGTTCTTCGCGGATTTCGGCAAGGGTTTGCAAATCTTGGGTGTTGCGGTAGGTTTCCAACACCGAAAGCGCTACTTCAACTTGTTCTAAATAGTCGATTTCTTCCTGTACGGCGGCTAACAAAGGTTCTACAGCAATGCGAGCTCTTTTAAGTTTTTGGTGTTTTTTGTAGATGGCTTGAGCGTTTTGAACGGCGTTTTTTTCCGGGTTTAGGAGAATGCTAACTGGTTTTTCGGTTTCAAAGTCGGGGAGAGAAATTGATTTCATTCCCGGTTCCCAATGCTGCAAATTTGCCATCAGCAAGTCGGCTTGGGATTTGTGGGTGTCGGCATCTGCAGATTGCTGCAAACGTTCTTTAAATGTGTTGGCTTTGAGGCGCAGTTTTGCTAAGACATTGTTGAGTTTTTGGGTAAGCTGATGCCGCAGTTGGGCGAATACTTCTTGATTGATTTCGCCTGTGTAGTAGCTGTTAAGTAATTCTTGAACGGAAGAGAATGAAGAAGGAACAGGGGAGTTAGATTCGTTTCCAGGTTCTGCCTCTTTTATATCCGGTGTCGGCCAATCGATGACGGTGTAGCCTTCGGGGGTAAAACTCGGGTGAAATTTGGAGTTTTCTAGGCATTGCAGCCAGTATAGCCAGCGCTGGAATAGTTGCTGCCAGTCGTCGGGATTGAGGCTGTCGGTGGATTGTTCGGGGTCTAATGAAGCCGATCGAATCATTGACAAAACTAAGGCTTTACTCATCCCTCGGTAATTCTTCAACATATTGCCCTTTAATTGCCCAGGAACCAGGCTAATTCGCGATTGCCAGCGGTTTTGAGATTCGCTCAGACTCGGCACTGCATCGGTCAAAGACGGGGGCATTTCGTAGGGTTGCCCGGTTTGGATGGGACGGACGGTGGACTGTTTGGCGCTGACTTGGTGGGCGCAGGTGACAACGAGGTTGTCTTGGGCGGTGAGGATGACGTTGCTGTACTTGCCCATGATTTCGGCGTAGAGGTGCCAGAGGGCTGGTTCTCCTGGGCGTTTGGCGAATTGCAAGTCGATGACTCTTTCCCAGGATGCAACAGGGGCGATGGAAACTAAGGCTAAACCGCTGAGTTGGTGCCGCAGTTGTTCGCTGAAGGTGAAGGTATCGGGAATGCGGGGCGGGGGGTCGCCGACGCAGATGCGGGCGGCCACAGGATGCCAGGAAAGGTCAATCCAGCCGCGCCCTTTCATAGTACGCAGCGCCAGGGACACGGTGAAGCGATCGCGCTGGTAGACTTGTTCTAAGCGCGCTGGCAGCCATTGGGCTCGCAGTTCGCTGCAAGTGGCGGTTAAAGTTGTAAAGTCTACGGGTTGCACGGTATTCTCAGGGCGATCGAACTATCTATTTCTATGCTGACAGATATCGGTCACATTTTACTAATTATATAAAATTATTGTTTACTCTTGCTTTCCGTCCTTCCCTAGGAAAGCTCTTCCATAATTTCGTTAACAAATAACTGATAACTAATAGACATCTCCTAAAAAGCAGGTTTTGAACAGGCAGGGGAACTATTCCACAAGAATTATGGCAGATATCTAATAACAACTAACTAATAACTTCCTGAATCAATTGCAAATGTTTGTACAAAGGTGCGATCGTATTGGCGGTGATCGCACCGCTAGCAGCAACAGCCGGCAAACCTATTCCCGGAAACGTCGAATCTCCACAGCAAAACAGCCCCGCTAAAGGCGTTCTCGGCCCGGGAAACAAGCCGCTACCCGCCCGAATTCCGGGCCCGTAGGAACCGCGATGGCGGCGCAAAAACCGTTCGTGGGTGAGGGGTGTGCCAACTAAGGTGACTTCGCAGCGCGATCGAATATTGGGGATAATTCTCTCTAAGGCTTCCCACATTACCTCGGCGCGCGCTTGTTTTTGCTGCTTGTACTCTTGGCTGGTGCGATCGAGCTTTTGCCACAAATCGTAAGGCTCGTTTCCGGGGGTATATGCGTGAATGACGTGCTTTCCCGGAGGCGCGAGATGGGGGTCGAGGAGGGAGGGAATCGAGACGAGAACGACGTTCTGAGGGGCGGAAACGCCCATTTCCCAGTCTTTGACGAAGATGTAGTGACAAGCCAAGTCCGATCGCACTCCGGCAGCATCAATTCCCAGATGCAGGTGCATGAAGCTGTCGCACTCGGGCGTCGCCTGCCTCTCTTGCCGAAACCTTTGCGGGACAGAGGTTTCAGGCAACAGTTTCAGGGTATCCCAAACGGAAGCGTTGGAAACGACGGCTTTGTGCGATCGAATAATTTTGCCCGATCGCAGCCGCACGCCCGCAGCCCGGTTGTTTTCGATCAAAACTTCTGCAACGTGGGAATTTAGCAGCAACTGCCCTCCGTGGCGCTCAAAACCGCGTACTAGGGCATTTACCAAAGCTGCACTACCACCGATCGGATAGTCCAAAACTGCATTGGGGCGATACCAGTCGGCGAACATGAAAGCAACTTCGGCTGCGATCGTTCCGTCGGCGGGAAGTCCAGACAGCAGGAAACACAACAAATTCAGCCAATTTCGGACAAAGGGATCTTTGACATTTTTGTCCATAATTTTGCTGAAAGGGCCTGCAAGTGCGATCGCGTCGCCAGCACTTTGCAGGAAAGCCGGCGCAAATTTGCCGAGGGTAAAAACAGCGCCCAAATCGAAGCGCAAAGCCAGGGAGGGCAAGGCTATGGCAGCTTTGGCGTAGGGTTCCATGATGCGCTGGAGTTGCTGCCATTCGGCGACTGCTTCGGCGCCGCGCAGTTGTGCGAGCACTTCGCCAAATTGACTCGCACCAACGGATGTGTCGAAATCGCCTTCTGGCAAACAGCAACCCCAGGTATCGTAGGTGATGCAGGGGAGTTTTTCGCCGATCGCATCCAAAACTTGCCGCAGGGGATTCGCAGACTGGCTGTAGGATAATCCTGAGTACAGGGAGGGCCCGGAGTCGAAGCTAAATCCGTCGCGTTCAAAACCGTGTGCGGCCCCGCCCGCGATCGAATGGCTTTCGCAAACCACAATCTCAAAGCCATAGCGGGCAAGCATTGCAGCGCAAGTCAAGCCGCCAATCCCGCTGCCGATGACGATGATTTCTGTGTCTGTGGGGGCGATCGCAACCATGTTTTTCTCCGCTACTTCAGCTAATATTATCAATGTCTTGCAGCTTTAGGACTTAGGCATTTAACAGATGCGATCGTCCCTAGCCCTCTTTAACAAGGGGAGTACGGAGTAGTACGGAGTGGGAGAAGAAGCTGTCAAAGCCCCCCTTAATCAGGGCGAAGAAGTAGTAAAAGTCAACCCCTAATCCCTGATTTTTTGGGGAATTTAGGGGGAGATCGACTCAGCTACCACCCTTAAAATACCAATCTGTATATTATTAAATGGAAAATCTATCTATTCTAGAACAAGCTGCCCAATCTAATTCTCAACCATCTCCCGACGCTGTAGTCGCCGCCCTCCTAGAAGCTGAGAAAAACGCGAAAAAAAATAAAATTCGCTATTCTTTCGAGCAATTAATCGGAAACTGGCAACTCTGCTTTATCACCGGCACCAAAAAGACTCGACAAAAAGCGGGGATTGTGTTGGGTGCGGGACGTTACATCCCTCGGTGGATTGCGAAAATTCAAATTGCTTATGCGGCCGAACCTGTTGCTGAAGGGGAAGAGAATAGCGAAACCGGCAGGGTGGAAAATTCGGTGCAAGTTGGGGCTATCGTACTAACTCTTTCCGGGCCGACTAAGTTTTTGGTTAATAAAAATATTTTAGCTTTTGATTTTACCAGAATTACTGTGAAAGTGTTGGGTAAAACTGTGTATCAAGGATTTATTCGCGGTGGAGAAGTGCGGGAGGCAGAATTTTTTAGTTTGAGTGTGGGGAAGCAGGCATTTTTTGCATATTTTCTGGTAGAAGATGGGATAATTGCCGCTAGGGGAAGGGGCGGTGGCTTGGCTTTGTGGGGGAGAGTTTAGAGGAATTGAGGAGGCGATCAAGTAATTGTTTTTGATAGCAGTCAGGTATTGGCGAATTCCCAGGAGATTGTTAACCCGAAATACAGTCAAGATTTCCTGCATATGAACGCAGAAGGCTATGTGGTACTCAACAAGGCAATTAATTGCTGGTATCATGGTATCGTAGGATAAGGATACTTGACATATATCAAAGTAGTAGACTGTATTAGATATGGATGCAGCAGACATCCTCTAAGGATGACGTCCCGTTACCCACTAGGGTCTAGGAAGTTTCGGTAAAGACGTTCTGAATACCAAAACTGATTTTTTGGCGAAGGCTCCTTAAGGAGCCTTTGTTATTTTATGGCTTCGGTAATTTTTTATTATTCAATAAGTTTTTGGCTATAACGAAGAAGCCGACTTTTTTCACTTTGCCTATGCCTTCGTATTTAGGGTAAGCACTTTGTACGGGTAATTTCAGCTTTTTAACGTCTTTGAATCCTGCAAAACCACCGTAATAATCAAGCTCTCTACCATTTAAATCAAAAATTTCAACGGTGGCAGATTTTCCATATTAAACGTGACAAACTAACGTTTTTTTCTCGCCCAATGACTTAATAATACTCGGTAAGTGCTTTGAGAGTTGATATCTCTCAAAATTAAATTTTCTAGACTCTTTCGGCCCACTATACATCAATAACTGTGATTATTCGCTAGAAACATAATCTGAATATTTAGTGAAGCAATGTAAGCCATAACTTACTATAAACTTGTATGCTATCGGCTTTTGATCGTCTGTTTGGTCTAGATACTCAACCCACCGATCATTAAGATGTAATAGGTCGTATATTTCATCATTTAGTATGAACTTTTTCCAGGATGTAACTTCTTTTACGGTATTAAAGTTCATACTTACCAGAACATATTAACTAAGCTTCGGCTCATGTGTTTAAGACGCAATGTTTGTCGAAATTGATTAAGGAGAGGCGACCCGGACAGTTGATAAGACCTAGCACCTTTACTCATGGAATAGAGACAAATGAGGTCATTTAGAACGATAAAAGACACTATACCGCAAATCATAGATACTGGAAAAGCATAATTTTTTTTGATTTATTTGGCAAAAAAGCAAATTAGTGGTACCATTGATGATTAAAAAAAGTTAAAATACCTCTATGACTTATCCAGGATAGATAGGTGGTTTTCTGGGAAATTGGACTTATCAAGGTGATGCCAAACTGGGTAGTCCTGCATAGCAAGGAAAATCCAGGGTTTTAATTGATAGATAAACTGGCGTTGTACTCATGAATAAAATACC
>NZ_JAUBQR010000337.1:0-4434 GCF_036701385.1 Microcoleus sp. Pol12B4
ATTGCGATCGCCGCAGCCTTTGGAGTCGGTGTCGCCGTCGATGCCTACAACTACGCCTACGTCATCCCTGGTTTCTTGTTTATTTTGCTCGGAGGGATTAACGGGCCATTTCACAGCGCCATAGTCAGTGTTTTAGCCCGCCGGGATAAAAAAGAAGCAGCACCCTTAGTAGAGACTATCACTACCTTAGTCGGGGGCTTGTTGCTGTTGGTGACGATCGCTTTAATTATTTTTGCCGATCCGCTGATCGATTTGGTGGCACCCGGATTAAATAGAACAGCAGAAGGTTTACAAATCAAAGCAATTGCCGTCCAGCAATTTCGGATTATGGCGCCGATGGCATTACTTTCAGGCTTAATCGGCATTGGTTTCGGCACTCTCAACGCCGCCGATATGTACTGGCTGCCTTCGATTAGTCCTTTATTTTCCAGCGTTGCACTTGTCGGCGGTTTGGGGATTCTCGCACTGCAACTCGGAGACAAAATTATTCAGCCAGAATACGCACTAATGGGCGGCTTAGTGTTAGCTTGGGGAACTTTAGCGGGCGCAGTTTTGCAGTGGTTGGTGCAACTGGTGGCGCAGTGGCGCGCCGGCTTGGGAACATTGCGTTTGCGGTTTAATTTTAAACGGCCGGGAGTGCAAGAAGTAATTAAGGTGATGGTTCCTGCGACCTTATCATCAGGAATGCTACAAATTAATGTTTATACTGACCTATTTTTCGCATCCTACATCCCCCAAGCTGCCTCTGCGTTGGGTTACAGTGGGTTGTTAGTTATGACGCCTTTAGGCATTATTTCTAATGTAATTTTAGTGCCATTTCTACCCATATTTTCTCGCCTCACAGATCCGAGAGATTGGCCGGAATTAAAAGCTCGAATTCGTCAATCTTTGATTTTGACGGCCCTTACGATGCTGCCGCTGAGCGCTTTAATGGTAACGCTGGCTGGACCTATCGTCCGCATTGTTTACGAACGCTATGCTTTTGATCGAGAGGCCTCGCTGTTTGTTACGCCGATATTGATGGCTTACAGTATTGGAATGTTTGTGTATTTGGGACGCGACGTTGTGGTACGGGTATTTTACGCTTTAGGAGACGGGGAAACCCCTTTTCGCATCAGTATTATCAATATCTTTTTAAACGCTCTTTTGGATTATTTCTTGGTAGGAGCTTTCGGGGCGCCCGGATTAGTTTTAGCCACGGTGGGAGTCAATCTTCTTTCGATGATTATGCTTTTGTACTGTTTAGATAAAAAGCTGGGTGGCCTGCCTTGGGGGCAGTGGAGTTTGCCTTTTCTGGGGTTAACTTCTGGGAGTTGTCTAACTGCTTTCGTTACCTTGGCTACTCTGCAAGCCTGTCAAAGAGTTTTGGGTACTGAAGGTTTGGTCGTTCAATTAGTGCAGTTGAGTGTGGCAAGTTTTGTAGGGTTAGGAGTTTTTGCCCTGTTTGTCAGTCAAATGAAATTGCCGGAAGTTGATATGTTTGTCGATCGCATTCGGGGACGTTTTCGCAAATAAATATCCGAAATTGGCGGTAGATTCAAGGAATCAACAAAAGTGCGATCGCCCTTAACTACAAAAAAGACCAAAAAAGGATCTCGCCCTTAAATCCAAATCAATACTCCGAAGCGTCCATCCGCGTATACCCGCCACCATCTGCAGTCAAAAATTCCAGAGTAATTAACAAAGGCGATGTCTAGATTCTCAAGATATCGTCAACCTTTATGCTGTCTGGCAAAATAGCCAATAAAATTCTGCTAAAACAAATAAACCCTCATACCCACAGCCTCTCTTGGATGTCTAAATTATGTCCTCATGGCAAAGATCCGACTTTTCCGACTTTATGATCCGACTTTTCCGACTTTACAGAGGCAGGGGCCCGAAGCAACGATAGAGATAGGGAAAGCCAACCCACGATGTCGAGATTGTAAAGATATCGTAAACCTGGATGTTGTGTTGCGAAGTGTTAAATAAAAGTATGCTATAAAAGATATGTCTTTAGGGTGATGCCATTAAGTTGCATCTCATGTTATTCCAACCCCTTGCGCCACGAGGCCAGTGAAAGCCCACTCCATATCAGGACTACCCCGCTCAGGCTCTACTTTACTGGGTGCACTACTACGACAAAATCCCCGGTTTTACAGCGCTATGACTTCCCCTATTGGGGGCGCAAGTCGATCGAATGCTGGAAACCGTGAGCGAAGACAAAGAGTTTTCCGTGTTCATTTCCCCTGAACAAAAACGGGCACAGCTTATTACCACCCGCCAACCGATCGAGAAGTGATCTCCGACACCAATCGCCGGTGATGCAGCAAATTGTCATTAATTCGGGAACTATTTCCCGAAGTCAAAGTGATCTGCTGTGTCAGAAACATCGCTTGAATTATGGACAGCATCGAGCTACTAATTCGCGTGGCAACGCCTTTGATGTTTCCGGGTTATTTAATGCTCCAGCGGAACGGGCTAACAATTTTACCGCCCGATTTATTTAAGCAATAGAACTAATAAATTCTTCCGTCCTCATAGCGAGGACTTAAGCGAGGTGGGGGTTTCAACCCCGACCCGGCTTGGATGTAAACAATAGATATCAAGGATTTCAGCAATTATGAACGTACCAAACATGAACAAGCAAATCACTTTCGTAGACTCCGACCTACAGGACTATCAAAGCCTGATTCAAAACGCTGATACCGCTGAAGTTGTAATTTTAAATGACAATTTGAGCGCGATCGAGCAAATTACTCAAGCCTTGATTGAAGATATAGCCCTTGTCGGGACTACCAAAAAAGCGATCGCCTTTATCGACCCTACCGTTGAAGATTACCAGATGCTCGTGGCGGGGGTCGTTCCCGGTATCGAAGCAGTGGTTCTCGATCCCAAACGAGATGGGGTGGAGCAAATTACCCAAATTCTGGGCAACTCTAATTTTGTCGAAGCCGTTCATATCATCTCCCACGGCAGTCCAGGCAGCCTCTACCTGGGCAATACACAACTGAGTTTAGAGACCCTCAACCGCTACGCGACTCGACTACAACAGTGGGAGGCTCCCCATATTCTCCTCTATGGCTGTAATGTAGCAACTGGCGATGCGGGCGAAGAGTTGATCTCGAAATTACACCAGTTGACCGGAGCAACTGTTTACGCCGCAAAGACCCTCGTAGGTGCCTCTGAACGGGGCGGAACCTGGAATTTGTCCGAGGTTGCAGGTACTAGCCATCTCAAAGCTTCATCCTTGGCCTTTTCCCCTGAAGTTCTGGCGCAATACCCAGCCGTTCTCCCCTTCCAAACCTTCAATCCGACTGGGGGAACCAACAGCACCGACGGTCTCAAAGTCCAGATTTACGACAATGGAATCTTTCAGGTTTACCGAAACAACGCTCGCCAAGTCTTTGGTAGTAGTTCCCCTAGCGGTTTCCTGGGTCTTGGTGTGGGGAGCACGACTTATGCTACTAATACAGGCAACCAAGCGCTAAAACTCTTGACCCAATCGGCGGTTTCTGGTGTCGGGACTTCCCCTAACCCCTATCAGGTGACAACCACTCTCTATGCAGATGTCAATAATAACAATACCTACGACTCAGCAACAGATTTTCAGATCCAATGGGTGACTCGCTATGCTGCTCCTCAAGCTCTGTTCTCCCAAGTGTTTAATATTACGGCTCCGGCTGGAAACACCAGTCCAGTCAAGCTATATCAGGGCTTCGATACATACCTCGCTGGCGGCGATAATGGTCCCGCCTATGGCTTAACGGCTGCAGAGACGGAGTTGACCGGAACCACTGATAACCCCAAGTTCATTGGAGTTCGCAAAAATGCTGGACTGCCGACCGAAAGCTTTATGGGCTTCCTGGAAAACCAAGGTGAATTTTCCCGCTGGTACTCAGGTTTGTATTCTCCTCCATTCACCGCAATAAACAGCGGTGGCAATCTCACAAACACCTACAACACAAACCCCACCACAGACAATGGTATTGCAGTTCAGTACGACCTGGGAGCTATCACTGGAGCGACGACTATTTCTAACTTTCTGGGGTTTACTTTAAATGCCGTCACCGCACCCACAGCCCCCACGATCACTACTACCAGTGGCACAACCAACGATACCACTCCCACTCTGGCGGGAACTGCCGAAGCCAATAGTACCGTGAACATCTTACAAGGCACAACTCCACTAGGTACTGCCACAGCGGATGCTTCGGGTAACTGGACATTTACCCCCACGACAGCTTTAGCCGAGGGCCCTTATGCCTTCACCGCTACAGCCACCGATACTGCGGGTAATACTTCTGGGGCTTCCACTCCAGTTAATCTCACAATCGATGCCACAGCATCCAGCGCACCCACCATTACAACAGCCGCCGGCACAACCAACGATACCACTCCCACTCTGGCGGGAACTGCCGAAGCCAATAGTACCGTGAACATCTTACAAGGCAC
>NZ_JAUBQR010000466.1:0-1151 GCF_036701385.1 Microcoleus sp. Pol12B4
ACTGCTCTACGGCGGGCCTTGGGTAGCAGAAAGGTTGGCCGCGATCGGCGATTTCCTCGACGCGCACCCAGAGGATATCGATCCGATCGTCTACGAAATTATCAGCGGCGGCAAACGCTACGATGCCGTCGCGGCTTACCGCGCGTCGTACCGGTTGGCCGAACTCCGCCAGAAGGCAGAAATTCAGTGGGAGTCAATGGATGTTTTGGCTGTTCCCACGACAGGCACGATTTATACTGTCGCAGAAGTTGCAGCCGAGCCGATCGCGCTCAACACCAATCTCGGGCGCTACACAAACTTTGCGAATTTGCTCGATTTGTGCGCGATCGCAGTTCCCAGCGGGTTTCAAAGCAGCGGATTGCCCGCAGGATTGACACTGATGGCTCCTGCATGGCACGATTTATCGCTCTGCCGCCTGGGGTCTGCTTTCCACGCCAGCTTGGGGGGAACTTTGGGCGCAACCGGCCAGGCGCTGCCAACCCTGCCGGAACCCGCCATCGCAGCAAAATCTTCCTCAGAAGCACGAGTCAAAATAGCCGTAGTTGGCGCTCATTTGAGCGGTGAGCCGCTGAATTATCAACTAATGGAGGGGGGAGGCGTTTTGGTTCGCGCCTGCCGTACCAGCCCGATTTACAAGCTGTATGCTTTGACGGGTACTGCTCTGGGCAAGCCGGGATTGGTGCGTCAGATAGAGGGCGGTAGCGCGATCGAGGTGGAAGTTTGGGAGTTGTCGAGCTCCGCTTTCGGTGGATTTGTCGCTAAAATTCCCCCGCCACTGGGAATAGGTACTTTGGTGTTGGAGGATGGCTCCACCGTGCAGGGCTTTTTGTGCGAATCTTATGCTGTGGCGGGTGCGATCGATATTTCTCATCTCGGCGGTTGGCGAGCTTATAACTTCCGGTTTTAAGCTAAGTTAGAATGGCAAATTTCTAACCCATCTTCAGAATCATGCCATCAGCAGTGCCAATTCGACCCATTCCCCTCACAACCCCAACCCCTACCAACGGTACCAGTCCGGGAGGATCACCTGGCGGCACTCGGGGCACCAGCGGCCCCGACTCCCTCAGAGGTACTGCGGGCGCTAACTTGATATTTGGTTTGGGTGGCCCTGACAGCATTTTGGGCTTAGGCGCAGACGATTCCCTCTACGG
>NZ_JAUBQR010000338.1:0-4410 GCF_036701385.1 Microcoleus sp. Pol12B4
TGCCGCACCAGTTGGCCCCGATCCCACAATTACAACTTGCCTCATTGCCATTCCCCATTGCTTTTTAATGTATTTCCCAGCTTAATTTCCATCCTAAGAGATAAAGCACTGCCGCAGCTCTATCATCAAGTAGCTTTCTCCACTGTAAATCCGATTTCTTGCCCGTAGGATAGTTCCAGCGTGTGACCGTCCGGGTCTCGCAAAAAAGCCCAGTAGCCGATCGGATATCCAGAATCTTTTGGCCCTTCAAGCAATACCCCTTCTTGACGTGCTTTGTCGCAGAGATCGTCCATATATTCGCGGCTTTTGCAGCCAACTCCCAGGTGTGCCAAGGGAGACAGAACGGGATGTACGGAATCTTTTTGAATTAGCTAGCACAATTACAAAAGGGCGAGTGCGGTCAGAAATCCAGACCACAGCAACACCTGCTTTGGGATCAATGCGGCGGTGAACGACCTGCATTCCAGCATACTTGGAGTAGAATTCGATAGTGCGATCGACATCAGAAACAGGCAGTGCGATGTGTGTGAGACCGATATCACTCATATGTTATGTTGCTCCAGTCATGTTAGGCTTAACATTAATAATTGCCACTTCCAATATCAGAATTTTAATGAGATGCTCGCCACTTTGCCGCTTTCAGGTCCATTGCTTTAATGAACCAATCTTTTCCGTCCATGTACGCCTGAATATTATCATGGTATTTGTTTGCGAGTTCTCGTTTTAGTTCGCTATATTGCTGCGCGTCCTCAGGATGGGAAATTATATAATCTCGAAACGCTAAATGGCGCTCTATCTGCGCTGAGTTCACTTCAAACCCGTGAAGGTGGTGTGTTCTAATCCCTGCTTCATTACCCTTGCGAAAAAAACGACGACCGGATATCCCAAACTCACCCATTGCTTCATAACCTAATGCCTCAAGTGCTGAACTCTTTACATCAATTTTAGTAATATCTTTAACCTCAGCTAGGATATCGATAATCGGCTTTGCATGAATTTGTGGAATGGCTGTGCTACCAATATGATGTATCGCAACCACATTTTCGGTAATTGCAAGTGCAATCTGTTTCGACTCAGTTTCAAAGGCGCCTCGCCAAGTTGGATCGTGCGGGACGACTTCTACTTTGAAAAAATCTAGTTTTCTTGACATGGTTGATAATTATTGGCTCCTGTTGTCATTATCTAAGGTGAATCCTGCCTAAATTTTTTCTGACTAGCAGCATTTTCTATCTGGTTCCGAAATATCTCGAGCATTCCTATAATGTCTCTGTGTAGCTCTAGATAGGCATCCCTATCAAACACCGAATACTCACCGTGGGCAATTTCGTTCCTTGTCTTTACAAGCTTGATATCAATTAATACCGATTTAGTAGAGTATATTGAAAAGTCAATTCCGAGAATATAAGTTATTTCTTTTAAAATGTCATAAGATAAATTCGATGCCGTAGATATTCCATCTTTAGGTAGGATACATCTCTGATTTAATTCGGAAAGAAAGAACTCACAAACAGGTATATACAATGATGGCTTATGTGTCTCTTTGGCCTCTTTAAGTTTTTCTTTCATAGCCAAAGCTAAAAAATTACTAGAAAGCTCCTGATAGGTAAGCTTTTTTGATATAACATATTCTAGATAAGAGTTGGCTGCTAACTTGACAAAACCTTCCCAATGGGAATAGAGAATACATACTCCACTCCGAACTAATACTTTATGTCTTTGGTCAGAAACATTTTTCGCTTCTATCAAAGATTTCATTTCTGACAGTTCCTTCTTTCGCCAACCAAGATCCTTTGCCAACCTATCGCTTAATTGTTCCTCTGTTCGGATGCTCATGAAGGGGAAAATTCCTCTCTACCAAGGGCAATAAGATAGGGTAAGCGTCTTGCTGCATTCTTTCCTGCTCCCGACCATTGTTTATAAATTGGATTTGACCAAATCTTTTTTATACGATCACGTATTTGCTCTTTTGGAATTGGATTTTGATAATTGTATCCAATTCCTAGTGCTACCACCTCATATGCAGATAATAGAAATCCTCCCAGGAATTTATCATTCTCCGATTTATATCGCTTGAAGCTGTCCTCTCCCATAGCTTCATTAAGCAGACTGAATGTCACATCAAACGCTGTCTCTATGTGGCGGCTATCCAAATCTTTTTTAATAGCCATTTCACGCATTCTAGCCGTTAGGAACTCGCTAACATCACCGCCCAGCGTTAGAATACTTGCATAATCTCGATCGAAGAAAAGAATAAAACGCAATACTAATTCCATATCATACTGTTCTTCATCAAGTCTATCGCTCAAAGCAATGCAGCTTTTAAATGACTCCCGATTGGCAAGTGAACGCATTAAATCATATAAATTTTTATTCAACATTAAAAGAATGCAATTTCTTACTTCTTGCGGTGTAGCAATCGATCCTCCTGTATTCAGCCGCTGAAATAGCTCATATTTAATCATTTCATCACTTTCTTTTGCAACAATATTGACGGACATTTTGGTTCTTTTTATTAATAAACGCTGCGCCTGAGTTAAAGAGTTATCTTTATCGTCAGGATCGTTCCATTTTTTACCTTTTAACGAAGGTAAGTAAGTTGTTTCTTGTAAGGCGACAGCAGAAAATGTATCTTGCTCTTGATTGTCTGGTTTCAAAATACCTACAAATTCATATATGGTTGAGAGTCTCTGCAAACCATCGATCACATCCCAAATCCCATCATCTCTTTGACTGACAAAAATTGGTGGAATCGGTATACCTAAAAGAATTGATTCTATAAACCTGGATTTTTGAGAATCCGACCAACGAAAAAACCTTTGAAAATCTGGGTGAATATCGATTTCCTTACTCTCATAAAGACTGATCCACTCGCCAATAGACATTGAGTAGCTATCTGTCCGAATGTCTTGCCTTGTTCTGTCAATCTCTTCTTGTAGAGGCATGGCTGAAGCAGTCCTAAGTATTATGTATAGCTATACTTGCAGAATGGCAATATTTAAAGATTATATCACTAGACGAACATCTGAAAAAACGATCGCCCAGAAATAGTCAAGTTTGCTCTCAAGACAATGCGGAACCTGATGCGAGCGAGCGGGTAGAATACAAAAATCCATTGAACCGATCGGCTAAACAAATCGCTCTGTTAGTTTGTCACATCCGTGAAAGCCGCAATGCAGCGATCGCTCGATCGCCCACCCCCAACTTTAAGCCAACACCCAAATATCGAACCCTCCCCCATTCTTAAACTTTGTGGCAGGCTATGATTGACGGTTGGCAGCTTTTGAGAATCTAAATGCTAAACACAAATACAATAATTTCCAGCCTGCTGTTATTTATCCCGGTTTCCATCGCCGGACACTTTCTCGGCTGGGAACCCTCCACAATCTTCGTCACCTCGGCTTTAGCCATCATCCCCCTAGCCGCGTGGATGGGGACGGCCACCGAAGAAATCGCCGTCGTCCTCGGTGCCAATTTGGGGGGTTTGCTGAACGCTACCTTCGGAAATGCCACGGAACTGATTATTGGAATCGTCGCACTCAACGCCGGACTAATAGATGTTGTCAAGGCAAGCATCACCGGTTCAATTATGAGCAACCTGCTGCTGGTGATGGGATTGGCGATGCTGCTGGGTGGCTTGCGCTACAAAGAACAAGATTTTCAGCCGACAGTCGCCCGGTTGAATGCTTCAGCGATGAACTTAGCCGTGATTGCCATTTTGGTGCCGACTGCAGTTAATGCCACCTCTATTGGCATCCCTCCGGCAACTATGCAGAACCTCTCTAGCGCTGTTGCTGTAGTGCTGATTGTAGTCTACGTGCTGACGCTGCTGTTTTCGATGAAAACCCACAGTTATCTGTACGATGCAGGGGTGGCAGAAATAGAAATGCTTGAAGAATTAGCCGAAAGTAACTTAGCACCAGACAGTCCAGACCACAAAGTCAATCTGCCGCTGTGGATTGGGGTGCTGTTAGCCTGTACCCTGATGGTAGCTGTCGAGTCGGAACTGTTGGTGGGTACTCTGGAAGAAGCGACGGCGAGTTTGGGGCTGACATCACTGTTTACCGGGGTGATTTTAGTGCCGATTATTGGCAATGCGGCCGAACACACGACGGCGGTGACGGTGGCGATGAAAAATAAAATGGATTTGTCTGTTTCTGTGGCAGTGGGTTCGAGTTTGCAAATTGCTTTGTTTGTTGCCCCGGTGTTGGTTTTGGCAGGTTTTGTGTTGGGCAAACCGATGGACTTGAATTTCAACCCGTTTGAACTTGTAGCGGTTGCGGTGTCGGTGCTGATCGCCAATTCTATCAGTTCAGACGGCAACTCTAACTGGCTCGAAGGTACTTTGCTGTTGGCAGCTTATACGGTTTTGGCGCTGGCGTTCTACTTCCATCCGGTAATTGAGGGACTTGT
>NZ_JAUBQR010000339.1:0-2754 GCF_036701385.1 Microcoleus sp. Pol12B4
AAATCACCTACCGAGAACTCAACGATCGCGCCAATCAACTCGCCCATCACCTGCAAAACTTGGGAGTTGAACCAGAGGTCGTTGTTGGCATTTGCCTCGATCGCTCCTTAGAAACAATCGTAGGAATGCTAGGCATTCTCAAAGCAGGTGCCGCGTATTTACCCATAGACCCGGCAACCCCAGCAGATCGCAAGGCACTCATGCTAGAAGATGCCCGAGTTCAGGTGCTGATAACGCAACAGCGACTCGCTGAAAGCTTGCCGAAAACTCAGGTAAATATTGTTTGCATCGATACAGACATTCCCACTGTTTCTGCCTCTTACACGCCTCGCGCTTCTTCTGAAAATTTAGCTTACGTCATCTATACTTCCGGTTCCACTGGCACGCCCAAGGGAGTAGCGATCGAACACGGGCAACTGCTCAATTACCTGTACAGCATTCAGGAAAAATTAAACCTGCCATCAGGTGCTAGTTTCGCCACCGTTTCTACCTTCGCAGCAGACTTGGGAAATACAGCGATTTTCCCGGCACTTTGTTCGGGTGGATGCCTCCATATAGTATCCCAAGAACGCGCCACCGATCCAGAAGCACTGGGTGAATATTTCCGCCGCCATTCTATCGATTGCCTCAAGATTGTTCCCTCGCACCTTGCTGCTCTTTTAACTTCTTCTCAAGCCGAGTCTATTTTGCCACGAAAACGGCTAATTTTAGGCGGTGAAGCTGCAAGCTGGGAATTGATTCAAGAAATTCGTAAAATCAATCCAGATTGCCTTATTTTCAATCACTACGGGCCAACAGAAGCGACGGTGGGCGTACTAACCTATCAAGTGTATGGCGAGGAATTGAAAGGAATTTCCGAGACAGTTCCACTCGGCAGACCAATAGCAAATACCCAGATTTATCTACTGGATTCCCATTTGCAGCCAGTGCCAGTAGGCGTGCCTGGGGAACTGCACATCGGCGGTAGCAGTCTGGCGCGGGGCTATCTCAACCGCCCCGAATTGACGGCAGAAAAATTTATTCCGAACCCATTCGGTGCGCCTGAAGCACATCTTTATAAAACGGGTGATTTGGCTCGTTATTTGCCAGACGGAAACATCGAATTTATCGGGCGAATTGACAATCAAGTAAAAATCCGGGGCTTCCGCATTGAATTGGGAGAAATTGAGGCAGCGTTAGGGCAGCATCCAGATATCGCGCAGGCTGTAGTGGTGGCGCGGGAAGATGCGCCTGGTGAAAAGCGCCTCGTGGGTTATTTTGTTTCTGATCGGAAACAAGCACCAAGCAGCAGCGAACTTCGCCGTTTCTTAGCGACAAAATTGCCTGAGTACATGGTGCCTTGGGCTTTTGTAACGCTCAAAAGTTTGCCTTTAACTCCTAACGGAAAGGTAGACCGGCGATCGCTCCCAGAACCCGACAGTGCCAGAGCGAAATTAGAAGGAACTTTCGCAGAACCTCGCACGCCTGCCGAGGAAACTATCGCCCAGATTTGGGGGCAACTGCTAGAGGTCGAAAAAGTAGGAATTTACGATAACTTTTTCGAGTTAGGCGGAGATTCGATATCCAGTATTCGCATCGTCGCCAAAATCAATCAAGCCGGCTTGCGCGTGACGCCCAAACAACTGTTTGAGTGTCCCACTGTGGCCGAGCTTGCAGCCGTTGCAGGCACAATTGAGACGGCAGAAAAACTGCTGCCTATTCTCCCAATACAGCAGGAATTTTTAGAAGAAAAAATTTCCGGTAAATGCCAGAGCTTTTTATTTAAAACAGACTCGGCAATCGCTCCTGAACTATGGCAGCAAGCGGTGCAAAAATTGCTCGATCGCCACGACATTCTTCGCCTGCAATTTCTCCATACAGAATCGGGCTGGCAGCAAATGTACGGTAGTTTAGAGGAAATTCAAACAGAACCTTTCTCATACATCGATTTATCGGCGTTGCCAGCGAGCGAACGAGAAATTACTTTAGAAAGAACGGCAGCCGAGCTAAAAGAAAGTTTGAATCCAGCCGAGGGAATTCTCTGGCGAGTGGCTTTGTTTAACCAGGGAAACGATCGACCCAACAGCCTGCTATTAACGATTCATCAACTGGTGGCAGATAGCGTTTCGTGGCAAATTTTGCTAGAGGAGCTTTCTGCGGCGATCGCGCAGTTGAGTCAGGGGCAATCCGTAGAATTACCGCCCGCAACAGCAACTTTTAAACGGTGGTCAGAATTTCTGCAAGAGTACGCCAAATCGCCACAAATTCAGCAAGAGCGAGATTACTGGCTCGCTGCGCGTCAAGAAGTCTCAAAACTGCCCGTTGATTCTCCAAGCAACGATCGGGCAAACGCTGTATTAGTTTTGCTCGATGTTGAAGAAACTCGCACTTTGCTGCAAAAAGTGCCAGCAGCTTATGGAACCCAAACGAGCGAAGTATTGCTGACTGCATTGGTGCAAACTTTTAATCAATGGACGAAAGCGGATTCCTTGCAGGTGGATTTGGAGGCTTCGGGGCGAGAAATTTTTGCCAAAGATATCGATTTGTCGCGCACGATCGGCTGCTTTGCGGCGATTTTCCCGGTGCAGCTCATTCTCAAGGGAATCTCTGGGCCTGGGGAAGCTTTAAAGGCGATTAAAGAGCAGGTGCGGGGCGTACCCAATCGAGGTGCTGGCTTTGGGGTACTGCGCTATTTGGGCGATGGCGCAGAAGTAGCGGCGCATCTGCAAGCCTTGGATCGATCGCAGATTAGATTTAACTACCGCGAGCAATTCG
>NZ_JAUBQR010000339.1:2854-4396 GCF_036701385.1 Microcoleus sp. Pol12B4
GCTGACAACTGTTACCAATTTATTTGGAGCAGACATTTTATTGTGATGGATGGGTGGTCAATCCCCACGATACTCGCGGAAGTGCTTCAAATTTACGAGGCGATTTGTGAGGGGAAAAAGGTAGATTTAGCGCCCAGCATTCCCTACCGAGACTACATCGAATGGTTGCAAAAACAAGACGTAGCGAAAGCCCAGACGTATTGGCGGCAGGCGCTCGGAGAATTGCGATCGCCTACTTCCCTCACCAATTTAGATGCTAGCAGCGCCTCCAATTCCGAGGAAAAATACGACGAACAGAGAATCTATTTATCGCCAGAAACTACAGCAGCGCTGCAATCTTTTTCGCGGCAGCACCAGCTTACATTGAGTACGATCTTTCAGGGAGCATGGGCGATGCTGCTCAGTTACTACAGCGGCGATCGCAAAGTCGTCTACGGATGTACGGTGGCGGGACGCCCAGTAGAATTACTACAAGACGAGCCGCTAATTGGGCTATTTGTTAACAGCTTGCCCGTATGGATCGAGGTAGCTTCTGACCAATCTCTGCTAGTTTGGCTGAGGCAGCTTCAAGAACAATTACTGGAAATGCGCCAGTACGAGTGGAGTCCGCTAGTTGATATTCAAGGATGGAGTCAAGTGCCGCGAAGCAGGCCTTTGTTCGAGAGTATCTTGGTATATGAAAACGCGCCTGTGGATTCACTCTTGGAAAAATGGGAAGGCCGTCTAGAAATCTCGAACTCGACGATTTTCTCCAATGCGCCGAATTTTTACAAGACTAACTATCCCCTGACTGTTGCCGTGTATCCGGATCTAAAGTTCTGCATCGGCATCAATTACGATTTCCGCCGCTTCGAGCTAGCCACAATTACTCACATTCTGGAGGATTTCGAGAGATTAATTCAGGGGTTCTTGGCGCAACCAAACGCGCTCCTGAAGGACTTGCTGTTGCCGATCGATCGCGAATATCCCATGACGTTAAGTTTGGAAAAAGAAGTAACGTTTAGTTTTGAATTGTCCGCCGCGTAACTAACAAATTAACTAGAGTGAGAAAGTTGCCATGCATCGCATCGCCCTACAAAAGCCAAGTCAGTCAGCAAATATTTTTGAAAGTCGCGAGTCTAATGTCAGAAGCTATTGCCGAAATTTTCCTGATATATTCCATCGGGCAAAAGATTCTATCATATATTCCGAAACAGGAGCGGAATATATCGATTTTTTAGCAGGGGCAGGGGCGCTGAATTACGGACACAACAATGACTATATCAAGCATAAAGTAATAGCGTATCTGGAATCGGACGCGATCGCGCACGGATTAGATCTGCACACCTCAGCCAAAAAAGAATTTTTAGAAAAATTCTTTTCGTCTGTCTTAGAACCGAAAAAGCTGGATTATAAAGTTCAGTTTTGCGGCCCAACGGGAACGAATGGCGTTGAAGCAGCTTTGAAATTAGCCCGAAAAATCAAGAAAAGACCGGGCATTTTCTCATTCATGGGAGCCTATCACGGCATGACGTTAGGCAGTTTAGCTGCGACTGGCAATAT
>NZ_JAUBQR010000467.1:0-1143 GCF_036701385.1 Microcoleus sp. Pol12B4
CAATTCGCAAGCTGTTTTATGCGGAGTTGCCGAAGGGTAAGTATGCCAATATGCACGCCGAAATATTTGAGTTTCATCTGAATATGGACAAAATTAAACAGGTGAAGTTTGAAACGGGCGAGGCTAAAAGAGGCAATTTTACTACTTATGCAATCCGTTTTATGGACGAACAAAGTGAGGCTGCTTTGAGCGCATTTTTGCAGTGGGGAAAGCCGGGGGAATACGAACCAGGACAGGTGGAGCATTGGCAGGAATTGAAGGAAAAATACGGGGAGTTTTGGGAACCCGCACCTGTTGAGGCGCTTTAAAACATAGATTTTTCCACCTTGAAATTGCATATTGGGGGCGGGCAGGATGCTCAACCCCTACTCCCCACAAGCAGAACATTTATTTTTGTGCAACAGGTATCTTGCCTGTTTATGAAAAGTGTATAAAATATGATGTTTAACTGATTTATTGTCTAATTTATGAATTAATGAACCGCAGAGAACGCCCAGAAGAGATAAAGAAGAGAAAAAGGGACAGAAAATTAGTTGTTTGAATGTAATTGGGTATGAAGGTAATTTGGAGTTTTTGTTTGGTTTTACTGGTGTTACTGTGGGATGGTGGTGCGAGGGCGGGGGTTTTGGGCGATCGCATATCCAGTTTTCCCAATTGGGAAAGCAAGCCTCCTATCGCTGTAGCTAAGGGAGATTTGGTATATCCAGACTGGATGGCGGGGAATTGGAATGTTGCTAGCACTTTGGTAGATTTAGCCGCTCCTTTAGCGCCAAATATTGTGACGCCAGGGTTTGAAAGTAACCGCCAGTATTTGCAGCAACCAGTATTATTTAAAGTGCGATTTCAACCTGAAAAAAATCGTGGCTTGATTTCTAATTATACCTTTAAAAAAGCTCAAAAGATTGTAGCCGATCGCACTTTTAACGGTTTGAATATTGCCAAGGCTTATTTAGGCGACGATGGCGTACTTTCGGTGAAAGTCGATCCGACCAATCCCAACCGCCAAATTACTGTTTTGAAATGGGAACGCCAATTAATTTCGATTGTTACCAGTCGGGGAGCTGAGACGCCGAATCCTCGCGAGTTTGTGTCTACAGAGATTTCTCAGCAGATTTTTCGGGGAGAGTCTGATATTTATTTAAA
>NZ_JAUBQR010000340.1:0-4328 GCF_036701385.1 Microcoleus sp. Pol12B4
GCAACCGGCCAAGAAACCGTCGGCGCGTGATAGCCGTAATCCATCAACCGTTTAGCGATATCTTCGACTTCAATAGCTGCAGATTTTTTGAGCGATCGCAAATCTAGAATACACTCGTGCGCCACTAAACCCGCTTTCCCTTTGTACAAAACCGGATAATAAGATTCTAAGCGTTTGGCCATGTAATTAGCATTAAGAATTGCTACTTTTGTTGCCTCAGTTAAACCCACTCCTCCCATCATCCGAATGTACATCCAAGAAATAGGCAAAATGCTAGCACTTCCCCAAGGCGCTGCGGAAACAGCACCAACTGATGTTTGTTGACTGTTGACTGTTGACTGTTGACTGTTAAGAATAGAATGACTGGGCAAAAACTCTACTAAATGAGACATTACCCCAATCGGCCCCATTCCCGGCCCGCCGCCGCCGTGGGGAATACAGAAAGTTTTGTGCAGATTCAAGTGACAAACATCAGCACCAAAATCACCGGGGCGGCACAAACCAACTTGAGCATTCATATTGGCGCCGTCCATATAAACTTGTCCGCCGCAGTTGTGAACAATCTCACAAATCTCTTTAATTTCTTCCTCAAAAACGCCGTGGGTTGATGGATATGTCACCATCAAAGCCGCCAGTTCATTTTTGTGTTTTTCTGCTTTTTTATGTAAGTCAGCAACATCAATATTGCCTTGAGAATCGCACTCTACTGGAACTACTTTCATCCCCGCCATCACCGCGCTAGCCGGATTTGTACCGTGGGCTGACTGGGGAATCAAACAGAGATTTCGGTGAGATTCGCCTCGGTGTTCGTGGTATTGACGAATAACTAACAAACCAGCGTATTCGCCTTGGGAACCAGCGTTGGGCTGCAAAGAAATTCCTGCAAAACCGGTGATTTCTGCCAACCACTGTTCTAATTGCACGAACATCATTTGATAGCCGCGAGTTTGATCGCGAGGTGCAAAGGGATGTATCTTGCCAAATTCCGCCCAAGTCACCGGCATCATCTCTGCTGTTGCATTCAATTTCATTGTGCAAGAACCCAATGGAATCATTGATGTATTTAGCGATAAATCCTTGGCTTCTAAACGGTGCAAATAGCGCAAAAGTTCAGTTTCTGAATGGTAGCTGTTGAAAACTGGATGAGCGAGATAGCTGCTGGTGCGATCGCAAAAATCTGGTAAGGTCAAATAGGAACTCAATGCGTCGGCATCCAGCGGAATGTTGAGAGCATTCTGCCCGTCAGTCCTGATATAATCTTTATTCTGTGCAAAAATTTCCCACAACTCTTGCACATCTTCAACAGTGACAGTTTCATCTAAAGTGATTCCTACTGTCGAATCATCGAAAACTCGCAGATTAATTTTGCGAACTTTAACAGCTTCTAGAATTTCTGACAGCGGTTTATCTACCAATTCTACCCGCAAAGTATCGAAGAAGGGTTGAGAACCAATTTTGTATCCGAAACTTCTTAAACCCGATGCCAAAAGTGCTGTTAAACTCCATACTTTCTCAGCAATGTCTTTCAGTCCAGACGGGCCGTGATAAACAGCATACATACTCGCCATCACTGCCAGCAAAACTTGAGCAGTACAAATATTGCTGGTTGCTTTTTCGCGGCGGATGTGTTGTTCGCGAGTTTGCAAGGCCAAACGTAAAGCAGATTTGCCGTTGGCATCTTTAGAAACGCCGACAATTCGCCCCGGAACTTGCCGTTTAAACTCTTCTCGCGTGGCAAAATAGGCTGCGTGGGGCCCTCCGAATCCCATCGGCACTCCGAAGCGCTGAGTGCTTCCTATGGCTATATCCGCGCCGAATTCGCCGGGGGGTGTGAGCAAGCAAAGGCTCAAAATGTCGGCGGCGACTGTGACTAATGCGCCGACTTCGTGTGCCGATCGAATAAAATCGGTATAGTCGTAAATTGCGCCGTCTGTGGCGGGGTATTGCAGGAGAGCGCCGAAGATTGTACGATCGAACTCAAAGCTTTGATGGTCGCCGACAATTACCTCAATTCCCAACGGCTTAGCGCGAGTTTGCACCACTTCAATAGTTTGAGGGTGGCAATCTTGGGAAACAAAAAACGCTTTTGCCCCCTTTTTGCTGGCGCCGTAACTCACCGCCATTGCTTCCGCCGCCGCAGTCCCTTCATCCAGCAAAGAAGCGTTGGCAATTTCCAAACCCGTGAGGTCAATTATCATGGTTTGGAAATTCAGTAAAGCTTCCAATCGCCCTTGAGCAATTTCGGCTTGGTAGGGAGTGTAAGCTGTATACCAGCCGGGATTTTCTAGGATATTCCGCTGGATGACGGGGGGAGTTATGCAGTCGTGATATCCAGTGCCGATGTACGATCGAAATACCTGATTTTTTGCCGCAATTTCTTTCAATTGTGCCAAAGCGCTGTACTCGCTTTGCGCTGCGGGAAGTTGTAGGGGTGCAGAAATGCGAATCGCCACTGGAACCGTTTTGTCAATCAACTCATCGAGGCTGGAAATGCCCAAAACATTGAGCATTTGCTGGATTTCGCTGCGTGTCGGGCCAATGTGGCGCCCCGCAAAACCATTGATGGAGGAAAGGTTTTGCTGCTGGCTGGGTTCAAGTTGCGGGCTGTAGAGTACCAAGGCGGATTCTCCTGAATAGACTTTTGCTTCTTTGTTTGTAACATTTTGCTAAGAAAACCAGGAAGATTTTCTGCGTTTATCAAAGTCCGACAGGGGTTTCAACCCCTGTCTCATAGCTAAAGTCGTCTTCAGACGACTGTAGATTAAGGCGCACTTATCGCCACTCCCCGCGCAAGTGGTTAGTATTTCAGTCGTCTTTAGACGACTTGTGCTAAGAGCCCCGTGGGTTTCAACCCCTGGCGGATTGTGGAGGAATCAACAAGCCCTATGCCCAAATTGCCATTCAAAACTCCCAACTCAAAACTATTCCCCTTCGACCATTTGGCGATACTTCTCGGCGGATAAAGCGTCATCGACCTCGCTGGTGTTGTCAACGCGCACTTTCAGCAGCCACCCGTCCCTGTAGGGGTCTTCCGCCAAATTTTCGGGAGACTCTACAATGTCATCATTGCGTTCTACGACGATACCGGTAACTGGTGCTTTCAAGTCTTCAACCGCTTTCACTGATTCGACTGTACCGAAAGCTTCGCCTTTTTCCAACCCTGCACCGACTTCGGGCAAATCTAGAAAAACGATATCGCCGAGTTGGTCCACTGCAAAGGCACTAATGCCGATGGTGGCTATTTCGCCTTCGAGTCGAATGTATTCGTGAGTGTCTAGGTATTTCAAGTCATCGGGGTATGTTAGTGTCATGTCTTTTCTCGCAATAAAAAAGTATTAGTTAAATCTTATTCAACTATGAGCGTTTAGTGATGGCTAACTGGAACAGAAAAAATATTAAACGCTTGCTTTTAGGAGAATTTTCTGTCAAACGACTTATGCGCTCTATAATTTTTATTTACGCATTTCTGTGTTTTTGCGGTTTCTTTTTTTCAGAACGGCTAATTTTTCAATCTCCGCCATCTAGCCAGAGTGATAGCAGGGAAGTTATCAAAGTTAGCTCAGCTAGTGGCGTGAAAATTTCTGCTGTTCATTTTCCTAATCCGCAAGCTAAACATACCATACTTTACAGTCACGGAAATGCGGAAGACTTGGACGGCATTTTGTGGCTACTCAGAGAGATTCGAGATAGCGGGTTTGCTGTGTTTGCCTATGATTATCAAGGTTACGGCACGAGTCAAGAAAAGCATTCTGAGTATAATACTTATCGTGATATTGAGGCTGCTTACAATTATTTAACCCCACATTTGGGAGTACCTGCAAAGCAAATTATTCTTTACGGGCGTTCTGTGGGGGGTGGGCCGGCAATTAATTTGGCTTCGCGGCAAAAAGTCGGCGGTTTGGTGGTTGAAAGTTCCTTTGTTTCGGCTTTTCGGGTGTTGACGCGGATGTCGCTTTTACCATTTGACAAGTTTGTGAATATTGACAAAATTGGCAAAGTTCGATCGCCTGTTTTGATGATTCATGGTAAGGCTGATGAGGTGGTGCATTTTTGGCATGGAGAGAAGTTGTTTGCAGCGGCGAAGCAGCCGAAATTAAATTTTTGGGTTGATGGGGCCGGTCATAATGATTTGATGGATGTGGCGGGCGATCGCTATGCTGCCACTTTGCGAAAATTTGCTAAGCTAGTAGATGAGTCTTATTGACCAAGATGAGCAACGGGCTTCTAGCCCGTTCCACAACAACACATACACTTACAGCGTTTTCCGCTGTTATGAGGTACAATAGCAACAGTTAGCAAACCAATTTCTTAAATGCTGAGGATTTATT
>NZ_JAUBQR010000468.1:0-1128 GCF_036701385.1 Microcoleus sp. Pol12B4
GATGAATTGAAGCAGCACGCTGCTGATTTGTAGGAGGATGTTGGTGTGCGATCGCTTTTAGTCAATAAGGGCGATCGGGTTTTTCTGATGAATAGCAAATTTATCCTTCGTAACTCAAGTATTTAAGTGCGATGGCTCGTCATTGCGAGGTTTTACTATTAGATGAACCTACGGCTTTACTCAATCCTGATTCTCAGTTAAATTTGGTACCTGCGGTGTAGCGTTTGGTCAAAAATTGCGGGCTGACAGCTTTGTGGGTGACTCACGGTTTGGATGAGTTGAATTATTGCGATCGGGCTTTTTTGTTGGAGAAGTGTGAAGTAGTCGATCGAGGCGTTCCAGCAAGGTTAAAGCAGCGGTTGATGCAAATTCAGGAAGTTTAGCGGCTGAAGTTTGGCCAGAATTAGCGATCGCATTTAATCGGACGTGATATTAAAGGTAAAACAAGGATGACTAACGGGACTTAGACAAAAACTGAAGCCCTTTTGGCTTCAAACGCAGATAGAGAAATACTTTTAGATAGAAGGGGCATTAATCTAGTTATACCAAGGGTTTCAGACATTTTTAGGTTGTCGATTTCTTTCCATTCCCTAGAGGGGGTTTCAGCTTTTAAAGGGACTGGAAAAGGTTTAAATCCCACTAAAAAGCTTGCTGTGTAAGTCTTATTGCTTCTTCCTTCTTTCTTCTTTCTTTTACTTAACGATCGATCGCGATCGCGATACTGTATAATCCTGTGAAGGCTATTTTTATCCGCCAAAGCCCTTATTAAACAACAACACTTCATATTTTCCCTTATGTTAGACGCTACAACTCTATTTCAAGAAAGCTACTATCTGGCGAAAAACTCAGAGGTAGCCTCCGCTGTAGCCAAAGGGAACTTCCAAAGCGGATTTGAACACTTTAGCAAATTTGGTCAAGTTGAGGGCCGGAACCCTAGCGCCCTATTCGATACTAATTATTATCTCCTCAACAATTCTGATGTCGCTGCCGCTGTCAATAGCAAAGCTACGACAGCATTACAACACTTTATTAATTTTGGAGAATCTGAAGACCGCAATCCTAGCCCATTCTATAACAACAGCTATTATCTAGGGAAAAATCCCGATGTTGCTGCGGCTGTCGATCGCG
>NZ_JAUBQR010000017.1:0-49911 GCF_036701385.1 Microcoleus sp. Pol12B4
TTCAGATAGCACTCTGTTTTTTCGCTTCTGTGCTTTATTGCGTAAGCATCCCTATTTAAAAACTGTCCGGAGTATTGGAATTATAATCTATCCTTAAAGCAACACCTAAATTAAAGAGAAGTTTTTCTATTTAATTTGGGTGTTTAAAAAAATATACGTAAAAACACTATTGTGTACTCCTTAAGGCAGATTTACATTAATTTATTGCTTCAGACAAAATAATAATTGAGTTAATTTTACTGGCCTCGATCGCGACTACTACACCGACGACGATGCCTCCGCCGCCTCCGGTGACTGCTCAATCCAGAATTACTAGAGTGTAGAGGGAACAGGCGCTGGCGGTAATTTTTTGTTCGGTACAGGTGCGCTAGAGGGAACAGGCGCTGTTGGTAATTTTTGGCTGGGTACAGGTAAGGAAGTTGGTTGGGGTTGCGGTTGAGGGAGACCGGGAACACGGATATATTTCCAATTACCAGTAAACAATAGGTACATAACACCCGCAAGCACGACACCGCTAACAACAGCAGCAGTAATTTTCCAAACACTGTAGGGACGTTCGCCTTGAACTTCAGCGGTGCGTGCATTAACCATTACTTGATATCGCTGGTTTTGATAGCGATAGGCGCACAGCCACACAGGTAACAAAATATGCTTAAAAGTGATAGCATTGTAATTAGTAGAAATGCTGTGAACCCGCTGCTCGTCGCCACCAATATTCCTGCAAACATCCGAGTGAATAGTACCGGCCATGACATTTTTAGCAGATTCAAATCCTTGATCGAGAGAGACTTGCGATCGCTGCGCTTCAAACCCAGCTAAATAAGATGAATTGTAAGGGCGCAGCGACTCCTTGAGATGCCACGGTTCTAACGCATCCAGGCGCGGGCGATCGACTGAAGTTGTAGCCGGAATCAGAATATCGTCAAAAAAGCGATCGACTTTCCCAGAAGCAGGCCACCACCTGGTATGTTGCACTTCGCGAGTTTTAGTTTCTGTTTCGCCCTGCGAGTTTGTTTCCGTATAAGTTTCAGTTACGTAGTAGTGTTCTCCGCGAGAACCTTGATAGTAACTAACCGTATAAGTGTCGTAAGTCCAAAACGGCAAATAAACCCCTTGAATTTTCTCCTGTTGGGCTAGGGATTTCAAAGCAGAGGGAGCAAACCAGCGATTGCTGAGCCACTTCTGAATGCTTTCTCTGGCCTGTTTATCACTAACTTCAAAGGGTACAATTCCCTCTGGGTGGACGCTAGGGCTGGCCTTTGCAGGTTGCGTCACAATTGGAGAAGCACAAAAGGGGCATTTACCCGCTACTTTCGGCGGTTCAAAAGTAACACTTGCTCCGCAATCATTGCATTTTACTTCCAGGGCTGTTGTTGATAAAGTTGTCAGCGTCGTGCGATCGACTTGGAGATATTGTTCGTAAGAGTTCTCCTTTACCTCTTCAGCAGTTTGGGGAATTGCATCTTCCCAGCCGCAGTAAGCACACTTGAGCTTTCCTGCTTGGGGGTTGAACTCTAAATAAGCCCCGCAGCTAGGACAGGGAAAACGTTTAACAGCAGGTTCTGAAGTATTCATAATGATTAATTGGTGATGTAATTGGTAATTGGTAATCGGGAAAGCATACCAATTGCCAATTACCAATTAACTAAATATGCAAAATTTTAGGCTGCGGCTGGCGGGGGAGGCGGCGGTACTGTCGCCAACAAAGATGCTAATTCCGGCACTTGCGATGCTAACTTCCAGCCGTCAAAACCAGCACGCCACACCATTACCTGATGTGTCAAACCATTTTGCAGAAGTTGATGCAATTCAAAAGGGCCTGATTGTTGACCGTTCTGGGCAATATACCACTGAGTTTGTATTGGCGGGGGAGGTGGCGGTGGTGTTTGGGATGCTGGTGACTGCATCATATTTGTCATTTGTTGACCTAGTGCCATTCCCATGCCAAATTCTAATGCTTGATTGCCACCGCTAGGGTTATTTGCTGATGCTTCTATGGCGTTAGCAGCTTGATATTGGGTATATTGCTGCATATTTCCCAGAAGTCCGATCGAGGCTCGTTTGTCGAGTGCTTCTTCAACTTCAGCCGGCATCGAGATATTTTCAATTAATAGCTGAGTTAACTCTAACCCAAACTGCTGGATACTTGGCTCTATGGCAACTCGTACCTGTTCGCCCATGTGGGTGTAGTTGGCTGCAAAGTCTAAGAGGGGAACGCGGGAATTGCCAACCCAATTGGCAAAGGCACTGACTATTGTATTGCGTAACTGTTCGCTGATTTCATCTACTTGAAATAGTCCGTCTGTGCTGATTAGTTGTTTTAAGAGTTGTTCTGGATGGGAAACTTTAATGTTGTATGTGCCAAAAGCCCGCATTCGCACTGGGCCGAGTTCTGGATCGCGGATAATTACAGGGTTAGAGGTTCCCCATCTCAGGTTGGTAAATATTTTGGTGTTAAAAAAGTAGACTTCTGCTTTAAAGGGAGAGTTGAAACCGTAGGGCCAACCTTTTAAGGTGCTGAGAACGGGTAAATTGCGAGTGTACAGTTCGTACATTCCCGGATCGAAGACATCGGCAACTTGACCTTCGCTGACAAAGACTGCTATTTGTCCTGGTCGTACAGTTAGTTTAGCACCTTGTTTGATTTCGTTTTGGTGGCGCTCGAATCGATAGGCAATGGTGTCGCTGGTATTGTCTAACCATTCGATGATATCGACAAATTCGCCGCGAATCTTGTCAAAGAGTCCCATAGATTTATTTGGGGTTGTTGTTTGATTTTAGCTTCAATAGGAGTGATCGATGTTCCCGATCGCCATTGTAAAGTTTTTAGGTGCGATCGCTGGCGATGGGCGCGATCGCACTTGCAGACAATTCACAATTCCGGTTCAATTCCAGCCGAGCGCAACTGAGCGCGCAATTGCTCTAATTGGTCTTCTGCTTGTTGAGCTCTTTCTTGTTCGCGATCGGCTCTTTGCTGTTCTTGTTGAGCTCTTTCAGATCCCGATAACAACAGATTCCCTTGACTATCCCACCAGCGCAGCCAAGGTAACTCAACATTTTGATACCTTCCTTGCCAAATTCCCAATTCCACTCCTAACGGTTCAATGGGATAATGACCGCGATCGTTTGCAGCAACTAATTGATACCTATCTTCGATCAGGTGATAGACTTCAACGCTAGCCTTAGTTACTTCATAAATCCCGTAAAATGCCGGACGGATCACATTTTCATAAATCCAGAATTTACCCGGCTTAGTTTCCTGTTGACCCGATCGCAACAAAGGCGTTCTGTCTCGTTCTTCTGCACCATTGCCTGATACAAATTCTAACACAATTAACGGTGCTACAAATTCTTGCCACATCACATAATAACGGCGCAATTGACCGTCAATAGTTGGCGGGACATTAGGCACATAAAACCAGTCCGGTGCTTCCGCACCCCGTTCTAGCGGCTCAGTTAATCGCCAATAAATACCGGTGTCTTGACCGATACAATAGTTACCATCTGGATGAATGCTTTGGAAGACGGGAGTAATTGAATCGGTTAACAGGATGCTTTGGGGGTGTTCTTGGAAATTCTTTACAAAAGTGCCGTCTGATTCGGGTAGCTGAGTGTGGTCTGGCCAGCCTGTGGGGTTGTTTTCTACATCTAACGTCAATTTCATAATAGTTTTATTTGGATTGCAGGTGTTTTTGAGAAGCAGAGAAATCGAGCTCTTATTTTAAATTAATAAAACTCATTTAAACTGTTGAATTACTAACTATATCTCCCTTAGTTATTCAAACCTATACTGAAAATTACTTATGATAAATTCTCGGATTTACCCATTTAATCGCATGTCATCAATTGTTTGAATTAGGATTTTTTTCAAATTAGTATTATCTTCTGATAACAGCCATTCCGATCGCCATTCGTTCGGATGGATTTGGCCGTATTTTTCGGGTAAGGTGACGCCGTGATAAGCATAGAGGCTGTATCCGTCAGCAAATAGAATGGCAGGCCCTCCTTCGGCGTGGAGGCGGTGTTCACTGTCGAAGGAGAGGATGCGGGGGCGATCGCACAAAATACAAGTATTTTCCAAAGGATAAATCCACGCGCAGTTGGCAACTAGCAACTGAAATGCTCTCCATTTAACGGTATCGCGATCGCCGTTTAATACTGAAATATAGAAATCACTTAACGCGCCGCGAGATATCGCTGCAGAAAAAAATTTATTGATGTCATGATATTGATGTCTGGCAAACCTATCGAATTTACGCCATCTTTCGTACCATGTATAACCTCCGGTGATTTGTCTGCGAGAATCGATCGATCTTTCTAAACTGTCAAATGCTGACCACAGCAGCAGGTTAAAATAGTCTACCAGCTCTCTTAGAATATATACCTCTGTATTCAGCAGATAAAACCAAAAATACTCCTCTTTTCTTGTCACGATTTGACTCAGCATTTGGTAGGTCAAATTATGGCCTAAAACTGCCGTTATTTCCTGTTTTATCTTCCTCCAAGATGGAGATTTTTGGTAGGTTTCAAAAATTGGAATAAAGATGCGATATAAAGCTGCACAGGGGCTATCGCAGATAACAATCTGCGGCTCTTTATAGCCGAGGGCTGCATAGGCAAATCTTACTGATTGTGTGGCTTTTTCGCGGTCGATGGGCTCAGTGGAGAGTGCAATTTTTCGCCACTTTTCTCGATAAACTGGAATCAGGGCTTGTTGTTGCGGGGTCAGTTGTTCGATCATCGTTTTCCTCTAAGTCTGCCAACAATATTTCTCAAGAAGTAATCCTGTCTGCACCGACGCGCGATCGTACTTTAATACTTTGCATAAATCTGGCCTCATTAAGTTTGTACTGAAATTCAATCTTGTCAGGAATTACTCATCTATGCCAAAGAAACCGGGTTTTTTACCGAATATGTGGGTGAGTGCGAAAGATTTTCGTCAAAAAACCCGGTTTCTGACCACCCGTGCGTCATTCTACCTCTATATTTAGGATTGGTGTATCGGATTAATTTCGCACGCGAACCCGGTTTAATCCAAAACCAATTAATCGCGCTGGAATATTTCGCAAAATTGGTAACTGCAACAAAAGGGGCGGTGTAAACGGTCGATTTGTATCTAATGCCCCCTTAATAATTCGCTCCTGTACAAACGACTGAAATGCTTGAATGATGCGTGTAGGCAACTCCCGCTGTCGCTGCACTTCTGCCAAATCCCACAGATGCAAGTGATTATTTTTCAGGGAGGCGCTGAGTACATTGGCCGCGACGACAGCATCTTGAATAGCATAGTTAATTCCCACACCGCCTACGGGCGACATGACGTGAGCGGCATCCCCAATTAAGAGCAAACCGGGACGATACCAGCGGGGAAGGCGACTCGATTCAACGGACAGAAAAGAAATTTGCGACCAATCTTTCAGTTGCTTGACCCTATCTGCAAATTCTGGTGCTAATTCAGCAACAGATTTTTGCAAAACTTCTATTCCTGAGTCGCGCAATTTCTGATAGGTGCCTTTCAGAATAATGTAACCGAGTTGCCAATAATCCAAGCGGTCAATCATGGCTAATAAATGACCTCCAACAGCTCGACCTCCCACGCCGAAATCTTCGACATCATGGGGACTGCGCGGCAAACGAAACCAAAGGACATCCATCGGCGGGGAAGTTTTAATCGGTTCAAAACCTGCTAATTGGCGAAGGCGGGAAAAGCGACCGTCTGCACCGACAGTGAGGGTCGATCGCACTTCATGCCATCCCCCGCGTCCCCGGTATCGAATTCCGCACACAACCCCATTTTCTACGATCGTTTCTTGGACATTAGCTCCCATTACTAACTGAAAACAGGGGTAGCGCTGCGCTTCGGCAGTGATGAATTCGAGAAACTTGACTTGCGGAAGGATAGTGATGTAAGGATACTTGGTTTTGAGACTGGACAAATCTACGAGGGTGGCGGTATTTCCAGCAGCTTGGATGGTGAGGCGGCGCATTTTTGTATGGGGCAATTCCAGCAATTTTTCTGCTAAACCCAATTGATCCATAATTTCCATTACTGATGGATGCAGCGTATCGCCCCGAAATTCTCGGTCAAAATCTTTGTGTACTTCTAGTAGCATGACTGGAATGTTTTGCCTCGCTAAAAGTAATGCTAAAACAGCACCCGCAGGCCCACCTCCCACAATGCAGCAGTTGGTCTGTTGCACGTCAACTATCGAGTGTTCTTGAGAGGATTCTGAATTTTGAACAGAGTTGACAGTCATATTTTTATGTTCCTGTTTGCTCAACAATCCTGCTAGCTGTTTTTAGTTTAGCAAAACGCATTAGTTAATCTATTCTGAATTTTTTTTAGCTGTCAAAAGATGAACATACACTGCTTTCCCAAGTTGACACTCCTACTCCTCGCAGGATCTCGCACATCCACCAGGGGATCGATCGCACCCCTGGCTCAGCCGCAGGTGAGGCAATCCCTCCGCAGCCCCCGCTTCTCGACGCGGTACAATAAATGCAATCATACTTAACGCTTATATTGAAAAGGCTACACACAACGCCACAGGAGAAAACTGACGCATGGGTAAAGTAGTTGGCATTGACCTCGGAACAACAAACTCAGTAGTAGCCGTCATGGAAGGCGGCAAACCGGTTGTGATTGCCAATGCAGAAGGGATGCGGACAACTCCCTCGGTAGTCGCTTTCACAAAGGAAGGAGAACGCCTGGTGGGACAGATGGCCAGACGCCAGACTGTTCTCAACCCGCAAAACACCTTTTACGCCGTCAAGCGGTACATCGGACGCAAATATACCGAACTGACTCCAGAATCAAAGCGCGTGCCTTACACAACTCGCCGCGACGAGAACGGGAACATCAAAATCAAGTGTCCCCGCCTGAAAAAAGATTTTGCCCCAGAGGAAATTTCGGCGATGGTTTTGCGGAAACTCGCAGATGAAGCCAGCCGCTATCTGGGACAAGAGGTGACGGGGGCTGTAATTACTGTTCCGGCTTATTTCAACGACTCGCAGCGACAGGCGACGCGGGATGCTGGACGAATTGCCGGACTTGATGTCAAACGGATTTTAAATGAGCCGACAGCGGCTTCTTTGGCTTACGGTTTGGACAGGCGAGAAAGTCAAACTATTTTAGTGTTTGATTTGGGCGGTGGTACTTTTGATGTGTCGATTTTAGACGTGGGAGACGGAGTATTTGAAGTCAAAGCCACTAGCGGCGACACTCAATTAGGCGGCAATGATTTTGACTCCAAAATTGTGGATTGGTTAGCAGAACAATTCTTAGAAAAAGAAGGAATTGATTTGCGACGCAACCGCCAAGCTTTGCAGCGCTTGATCGAAGCGGCAGAAAAAGCGAAGATTGAGCTGTCGGGAGTCGGTGTCACCGAGATTAATTTGCCGTTTATCGATGCGAACGAAGACGGGCCTTTGCATCTGGAAACGCGACTAACTCGCGGTCAATTTGAGGGGCTGTGCACAGATTTGGTGCAGCGGCTGCGGCGTCCGGTGAAACAAGCGTTAGCCGATGCAAGTTTGAGTCCTTCTCGCATTGATGAAGTTGTGCTAGTTGGCGGTTCGACTCGGATTCCTTTGGTGCAGGAAGTTGTTCGCAACTTGATTGATAAAGAGCCGAATCAAAATGTGAATCCCGATGAAGTTGTGGCGGTGGGAGCAGCAATTCAGGCGGGGATTTTGGGAGGCGAGGTTCGCGATGTGCTGTTGTTGGATGTGACGCCGCTGTCGCTGGGTTTGGAAACTATCGGCGGGGTGATGAAAAAATTGATTCCGAGAAATACTACTATTCCCGTCAGGCGATCGGACATTTTTTCGACTGCTGAAAACAACCAAACTGTGGTAGAAATTCACGTGATTCAAGGGGAACGGGAATTAGGCAGAGATAATAAGTCTTTGGGACGGTTTAAACTAACTGGAATTCCGCCGGCACCGCGAGGGATTCCGCAGGTGCAAGTAGCTTTTGATATTGATGCTAACGGGATGCTGTTGGTGACTGCTTTGGACAAAACTACCGGCAGGGAACAAAGCATTACTGTGCAAGGTGCTTCGACGCTGAGTCAGCAGGAAGTGAATCAAATGATTCGCGATGCGGAACAGTTTGCTCAAGCTGATAAGTTGCAGCGGGAAAGGGTAGAAAAACGCAATCGCGCTGAAGCTTTAGCTTATCAAGCCGAGCGGCAGTTGCGGGAAGTTGCGCTCGATCGCGGAATGCAGTTTGCTCAAAGAAGCCGCCAGCGAATTGAAACTTTAATTCGGGAATTGCGAGACAGTTTGGAACGCAATGATGAGCGGGGAGTTGACCAAGTTGGTTCGGATTTGCAGGATGCTCTTTACGATTTGAGCCGGGAAGTTTCGGCGTTTGCGATGGATGACGATGATGATGATTTCTTTGAGTCTGTGAAGCGGACTTTTACGGGCGACGGTACGAAGCGGCGCAGCGATGATAGCAGCTATTATACCAATGCTAAACCGTACAGGCGATCGACTGTCGATCCAATTCCCGATCGCCCCTACGATCGTATGGGCGATCGTATGGGCGATCGAATGGGCGATCGAATGGGCGATCGTATGGGCGATCGTAGAAGCAGTGCTAATCGCCCCACTCGCCCTTATCAAAATCAAAGCGACGATTGGGATGATGACGACGATTGGCTCTAATTAGTGGTTAGTCATTAGTCCCTAGTCATTAGTCCCTAGTTTGAAGCAGGGAAGCAGCATGACTAATGACTAATGACTAATAATTAATAACTCATGACTAATAACTAATGACTAATGACTAACTATGCAGAATTTTCGCAATTACTATCTAATTTTGGGAGTACCCAAAGATGCCACGGCTGATGAGATAAAAAAAGCCTATCGACGGCTAGCCAGACAGTTGCACCCTGACGTAAATCCAGGGGATAAATCTGCTGAAGATAGGTTTAAGGATATTAATGAAGCTTACGATATTCTTTCCGATATTGAGAAGCGAACTCAATACGATCAGTTTAGTAAATTCTGGAAACAAAAGGGATTTCAAGGCAAGCAAGGGGTGCGACTTCCCAATTTCAAAACTTGGGGAAACACTAAAACTACCCGGAAAAAACCGACCGAAGATGTCGATTTTAGTGATTACTCGGATTTTAATAAATTTCTCGATCAAGTGCTCGGAAGACGCCGGGAAGTGAGGATGGCGACAGCGAATGATACACAGGGAGTAGCCTCCTCTGAACCGTGGAATACGGCTTCTAAGAAAACGAGTTATGTGGCTAATTCTCGCCCACCTAGAAGGGATTTTGACGATCGCGAAATGCGACGGGAAACAGTCGATCGCGAAATGCGACGAGAAACAGTCGATCGCGAAATGCGACGAGAAACAGTCGATCGCGAAATGCGGCGGGAAACAGTCGATCGCGAAATGCGACGAGAAACAGTCGATCGCGAAACGAGAAGGGACATTGAGGCCAGGCTAACTCTGCCTTTGGAAAGGGCTTATTCGGGCGGTACCGAGCGAATTCGTCTGGAAGATGGGCGAGCGATCGAGGTGACTCTGCCTCCTGCTATGGTATCAGGCCAGCGGATTCGCTTGCGAAATCAAGGTATGGGCGGCGGAGATTTATATTTGAAAATCACGGTTTCTCCCCATCCATTTTTTCGCTTGGAAATGTCGGATATTTGCTGCGAATTGCCACTGACTCCCAGCGAAGCGGTGTTGGGGGGAGATATTGAAGTACCGACGCTAGACGGCTTGGTAAAGATGAAATTGCCGCCGGGAGTAACCTCTGGAAAGCGGTTGCGGCTGGCTAACAAAGGCTATCCAACAGGAAATGGCGATCGGGGCGATCAGTTGGTAGAAATTCAGGTGTTAATTCCCAAAGAAATTAGTGAAGAGGAACGAGAATTGTACGAGAAGTTGCGACAGGTTGAGTCTTTTAAACCGCGTCAGGATTTATCGGTTTAATATAGAGTACGCAATGCGCCAGTTTAATTTTGTAGGGGCGCAATAATGCGCGCCTTACTACTAATCGTGTACGAAAAATTAGGAGATGCTTGGCTAAATTTTACGGACATATCAGATTTAGCCACTTGGCTGTAAATAGACGATATCAAATGCGTGGGTATAGCAATTATTCATCTCTCTCTTGTCTTCCTCTGTGGCCTCTGCGGCCTCTGCGGTTTAATAATTCCGAAACAACCGTAAACGATAGGATTTGTCGCCAGAATAGCAGATCGCACTTTCAGCCATCCTGGATCGCATAAGTAAAATTACTGTTGTGATTATTCCTGAACTAGCAGAGAATTAACAATAAGGTAATTTTCCCAAAATCAGGAGCAGTCTGCCGCCATGACTCAAATGCCCCCTCAATGCAACAATCTGCAAGAGCAAGTTGACTCCTTACTGCAACTGCTGCGTCAGGAATCTTCTTTGCGACAACAAGATATCACGGCGGTACAAGCTTCTCTGAAAAAGGCAATTTCTCCTGAGTTTGAAATTGTGTTTGCTGGCGCTTTCAGTGCGGGAAAATCCATGCTAATTAATGCTTTGCTGGAGCGAGAATTGCTCTACAGTGCAGAAGGACACGCGACAGGTACGGAATGTTATATCGCCTTTGCTGAGCCGGAAAAAGAGCGCGTTGTTCTCACTTTTTTGAGCGAGTTTGAGATTAGCCAGCAAGCTTCTGTGCTGTGCCATCAGTTAGGTTTAGCTACTGAACTTAATATTAATCAAACAGATGTAGTGTCGCTGTTGTCTCAGGGATGTAACATAATTATTGAAACGGAAGGCGGCGAAAATAAATCCGAGTTAGCCAAAAAAGCTAAGGCTTTGATGCTGCTGTTAGAAGGTTTTGAGGCAAATCGCGATCGCATCCAAACTCTCGAAAACGCTACCTACTCGATGGAACAGTTTAACTTTTCCAATCTCAAGGAAGCTGCTAGTTATGCCCGTCGCGGTAGTAACAGTGCTGTACTCAAGCGAGTTGAATATTACTGTTATCATCCGCTGCTGCAAGATGGCAATATTATTATCGATACGCCGGGAATTGATGCACCCGTGCAACGGGATGCAGAATTGACTTATGATAAGATTGAAAGCCCCGATACTTCGGCGGTTGTCTGCGTTTTGAAAGCAGCTTCGTCTGGGGAAATGACGACGGAAGAAACCGAGTTGATGGAAAAAACACGGGGAAATCCGGGAATTCGCGATCGACTGTTTTACATTTTCAACCGCATTGACGAAACTTGGTACAACACGCAACTGCGGCAGCGCTTAGAAAATCTGATTAATTCCGACTTTCGCGATACTGCGAGAGTTTATAAAACTAGCGGATTGTTGGGGTTTTACGGGAGTTTGATTCGAGGGACAACAGGGCGCGATCGCTTTGGTTTAAATACAATCTTTGCCACCAGTAAAGGGCGAGTTTTTGGAGATGATAAATTAGATTCAGATTTTTTTAGTAATAGTGAAGAGACTCCGCAATTTGTTAGTGAATTTAATCGCTACTGTGCGAATTCCGGCAAGCTATCTCCGAGCAAATTTCGGATTTCAGTTAACAGCTACGAAACACCAAATGAAAACTACGTGCGGATTCTTGCAGAGCAAGGACAACCATTAATTACTCAATTAATTCAAGATAGCGGCATCGAAGATTTTCGCACAGCTATCACCCGTTACCTCACAGAAGAAAAACGCCCGCAACTGTTCAAAAATTTAGCTGACGACTTAGAAGATTTGTGCATTCAACTGCGGAAACATTACCAAACAATTCAGCGGAATTTGGACAGCCAGCCCCGTGAAATTGAAGCAATGAAAGCACAGGAACTTTTGCGACTAAATCAAGAGTTGCAGCAAGTCGGACAGGATTTTCGGGAACATATCGCCGAAGAAGTCAATGAAATGATTATGAACAGATGCGATATTTTCGATATAGACTTTCGGCAACTGCAATCTCGGATGATCCGGCGCTTGGATGAATTGTTAGACGGATTTTCTGTTGAGGCGGCTTACGGACGTACTTTACGGAATCATCCCCGCAATGCTACAGCACCTTTAATTGCTGTTTTAGTTGAAGCACTTTATTATTTAGCGAATCAGTTGGAAGATATTTTAGTAGAGGCTACTAAATCACTGGTTGATAATTATTTCCAGTATTTGAAAGATAGCGTTCGCAAGTCAGAATACTATCGATTACTTTATCGGTTGTTGGGGAATGATGGGGGAATTGAACAGCAGTTAGAGGAGTTATCAAAGCGGGTTTCTGATGCTTTGGTAAATGCGGCGGGCGTTGAGTGCGATCGCTACGTGCGAGAAAGTCCCCGTTTTTACGACGAAGGCACATTTTCGATTTATCAATTCCGGGAAACATTGCAGCAAACTTCTCAAGGTTTCGACTGCGAAAACATGGTGGACGCCCAACCTGCAATTCGGCAATTATTGCGGCTAGATTTCGAGCCAAAAGTCTCTAGAACTATTCGGCAAACTTTCCGCCAAACTGTCAACCAAACCCTGAAAGAGCATTTGTTGCCGCTGGCCCAAAAGCAAGCTGATGATATTTTGCAGAAATACAGTCAAGCTCGCGATTATTTGGAGCAAACTTTGGCACAGGAGGCGGAGGAAAAGATTGCTGGGAATCTGCGGCGGCAAGCTGAGAATGAGCAAAAGATTCAAGAGTACGATCGGGCGGTTTCTGGGATTAATAGTTGTTTGCAGGCGATGAAGTTGCACGAGCATTTGTTGCCTGTAATTGGACAAAATGATAGTGTTTCGGTGGAGGGTGAATAATTGAAATCCGGGTGAATTATATTCACCTGGTTTCTTTACTGTGTTTATTGTGATATAATAGCCAACAAAGAGCGAGTTTAATTCTATGAACATTCGCCAAAAACTTCTAACAATAATCGAGCAACTTTCCGAGGATAAGTTAGCAACACTTCTCAACCTAGCCGTGTTCTTGACAAAAGGGAAAGAATCTGTTCCACCGCTGCTTGCATCCCAAGCTTATCAGGATTGGCTGAGTGCGGAAAATGACATTTATGACGAAATATTTGCAGACTGAGCCATCAAACATCCGCGTTCATTCGCGTTCATCTGCGGTTAAAATTCATGGCTAAAAAACCTATTAGGTTAGATATCAATATGGAAGATAAATTTGATTTTCACAACTGCGGTAATGAGGATGCTTTATCTTTCGGTAAGGCAATGCTTAAAGTAGAACAACTCAAGGAAACAGTAAATCGAGCTTTGCCTGAATATGTGTTAGGAGAGAGACTTAGTGAGACGTTAAGGCAACAGAATCTAAATATTGATATAGGTTTAACTACTAACCAACTACGTACTGCTTATGAGAAATGGTTTGGTGAAGGTATAGATTGTGAAATTCTCAGAGTGGGTGCTCAGGGCTGGAAGAAAGGAAAGATGAAGCTCAAACTCAATGTCACTATAGAATTTTGCCCAGATGAACCAGAAGTTGAAGAAACACCAGAAAACAACGAGTCAGAAGCTAGCCAACCAGAATCCCCCCTCGATGATTTGCGCCGCCAACTTCTCAATCAAGAAAACTCACCCAGCTAATCCATCAAACATCCGCGTTCATTCGCGTTCATCTGCGGTTAAAAATCATTATGTCTAAAACCCCTAGAATCCCCATTCCCCCAGAAGTCAGAAAATATGTATTTACTCGCAATAAATACCAGTGCCAAAGCTGCGGCCAAACCAAGCTAGAAACCCAACTGACGATCGATCATATCATCCCCCTAGCGCGCGGCGGCAGCAACGACATCAGCAACTTGCAAACCCTCTGCGGCACCTGCAACCAAAAGAAAACCGACAAACTAGACCCGCGCTTCCGCCGTCACTTTGACCTTTGATATTTAACAGTATAATAAAATCAGCAATTTAAGATTGAAATTGCTAACCTATGTTCGATCGCACTTTTAATCCCTAGCTTGGATAACTGCAATGCTGACAAAAACAGTAGACGTGCAAGAAGCACAGACAAATTTGAAAGAGTTATTATCTCTAGCACTTAAAGGCATAGAGGTTGTTCTCACAGAAGGTGGCATTCCCCTTGTCCGTTTAGCGCCGATCGCATCCCCAACTAAGCAGCGTACAGCAGGATTGCACGCAGGAGCAATCTGGACAAGTAATGATTTTGATGAACCGTTACCAGACGAATTTTGGACAGGGAATCTATGAAATTACTGCTGGATACTCATACATTTATTTGGTGGGATAGTTCCCCCCAAAAGCTTTCACCAAAGGCTTTGGCATTGTGCCAAAACCAAGAAAATATTTTGCTTTTAAGCATTGGCAGCATTTGGGAAATGCAAATCAAGCTCCAACTGGGGAAGCTGAGTCTCAATCTGCCTTTACCAGAACTTATAGAAAGTCAGCAACAGACTAATAATATAGAAGTGTTATCTATTAATTTAACTCATCTTTTCACCTTGGATAGCCTACCCAACCATCACAAAGATTCGTTCGATCGCCTGTTGATTTCTCAAGCGATTGTAGAAAACGCTGTGCTGGTGAGTGGCGATTCGATACTAGCCAACTATCCGGTAAAAATAGAGTGGTAACACCTACCATCGATAATACCGATAAGGATCGTCCCCATACTCAAAATCCGTTCTGTAATCCCAGTGATAAAACTCCCGACTCGAACCATTAAACACAGATCCATCCGCCTTAAAACTCGCCCCTAAATTACCCAAAATCTGAGCATTTGCCCTGGTTTGCCGCCAGCGAGTAAAACGCAAATAAGTCTTAGTATCAGCATTCAAACTGTCAGGTTCAATCTGAGAGAAAATCGCCACACCCTTGCCAACTTTTACCCGACTTAACAAACCGTCAGCACCGATTTCTCCCCCAGACTTAATCAGCCAAGTATCATAAAAAGAGCGCGATCGCAAATCTGAAGCACTAACCCCCTTCACCTCATCCCAACTCGGAACCGCCAGCGAACCCCCAAAATCCTGCGCTTGCTGCAAACCCACACCCAAACCCGCCACAGGCACTTGACGCGGCAAGAAAAACACCTTCCCGCCAGCATTCAAATAACCGCGCAACTCTGCATCTTTCAGATTCGCTTCTCTCCCCACAATGGCCAAACCAAAATCATTAGAAAGCGAAGTAGCGCGCTGATAAATTACCCCCAAACTGTCCAACTTTTGGACATCTTCATCTCCCCCTATTAAAACCACTTTATCCGGCTTTCCAAGTACCGGATAATTCATGCCGTAACTCACAATTTGTTGCACTAACTGCGCCGCGCCAGCATCTACAGAATAATGGTCTTCCAAATCCAACTCGTTTAAAATCAGTCGCCCTTTCCCGTAATCCAATTCCATCAGCGGCGAATAAGCTAAATCAAACTCGGATTCCAAAATTGGGCGCCAACCGCTGCGGTGCGGCTTCTCAATTGAAGCGCTACTTACACCGCCACGATTTCCCCAATGCCAGCCGTACCAAGGTTTATTTGCCGGACTCAAATTAGGGCCAGTTTGGATCGTATCTGGATAAGCTTCAAGCAGCGTGCTTTCCCCCACCCAATCCCGCAAATCTTCACTGTCTAAACCGCTAATTGCCGGATGGTTGCTGTCAACTGGATAAGCGCGGCGGCTGACGTGGGCAGCAACCCGGAAACCCATATTTTCCAGCCATTCCCTGCGCTGAGGAAACACAATTACTTGGCCGCCGTTTCGTACAAAACTTTCTACACTTCCCGGCAAATTTTTCCCGCTAGAAAACGCTTCTCTACCGACAATTAATAACGAGGAAACTTGCGAACCATTCCACGGTACAAGCTGATGACCTAATTGTTTTAACATTGCCGATGTTTTGCCCACCGGATCGAAAATTGTCACCGAATCTTTGATATTTGATTGTTTGGGAAAAACGCGGAAAGCAAATGTATCAGAATGCGATCGCTCGCCCACCCGTGCCGTCAAGCGAATTTCGCCGTCAGCCTTGCTAGAAATGGTATTTGACAAATTTACGCCTATTGGGAAAAATAGCGTGCCTGCCGGAGCAATTATCCCTTTGTTATCGCCTTTTTTTACTTCTTTTCCCCCTACCCAAACCTGCCACTTAAACGAAAATTCTTGCGCCGCCCGCGTATCGTTAATTAACACTACTTGCTTTGCCAGTTTTCCGCCTACAAACAAATTGCGATCTTTCGCGGTAAAAGCCGGGCTAGCACCAGCAATCCAAGCCAAAGTCGAGCTATTATTCTTCATAATTGCCTCGCCCCCTGGATGAACAGTGTAAGCTTCCGGCTGCAAATAATTCAGAAGATTATTCGAGATTTGCTTCAAATAAACTCCCCGGCGACCCGGTAGAAATGCCCCAATCTCCACCTTTTTTCGACCAGCTTCGGAAACTTCCCAACCATGTCCGTCATTCCAAGGAATCATCCCCCCAGACATTCCAAAAGTCCGCCAACTCCGCCAAGTATTTGTACTGAATAACTGCTGCAACTTTTGAAAAGCGGGTGCAAAATCTAACTCTTTTTTTAAATGCCAGCTTTGATACTCCTGACCCTTGACAAATTGCTCGCGAATTTTAGATTTATAAGCAACCGTTTCCAACTCGTAAGCCTGCTTGCCCAAATAAATTGCCGTAAACTCAGTCATCCAAGGTTCGCTCAGAATCACCTGACCAAAACCTTTGCGGTTCCGCATCATCGTTGCGTGCAGAGGAGTCCCAAACTCGACTGCCATGTAGGGCATTTCCCCGGTTTTGCTCCACTCAGAAATCCACTCTTCCCGTTCTTGCAAGGGAATCATATTTAAATAAGAATTGAGCGCATAAACATCACCGAAGTTGGCGCCTTGGTGTACCATCACAGGTCTAGTTGGGTCTGCCGATTTAATCGCAGCTATAGCGTCATTTCCTAGGGGAGTGTTGACCCGCAAACGCTCTTTTTCGGAGGGACTGAGAGTTCCTTCTACTTTTCTTTTGCCGATGCGGCGCGGATTTTGGTCGTCAGCGTTGCCGAAAAAATTAGGACTTGTCGCCCACATTAATACTGAGGGATGATTACGGTAGCGACGCATTTCAGTCACCATTCGGGCTTTCCAGCGGTCGTTCCAGTAAGGGTTTTTCCACTTGCCGTTCCAAGCGATAGGACTAATATCTAAAGCGGGAGCCATAATGGGAAAACCTTTGAGGTCTGCTCTTTCAGAAAATAACTCTCGGAAGTGCCATCTACCGCGTTCGTCGTGATTCCAAGGCCACATTTCTGTTATGTTAAAACCAGCTTTTACGTAGCCATCAATTAGGCTATCAGCAACTTCTACTGTCCCGCCTTGCCAAGACTCGGAGTGCAAGTTTGGTCGCAGCCGAAATTCGGTTCCGTTTAAGAAAAATTTGCGCCCTTCTATCCAAAATTCGCGGAAGCCAAAAGGTTGGTGGTATTGCGTGTCTATGCCGCTGCCTTTTACTTCTAATTGCAGGGTGTAAAGGTTTGGTTGCCCCACATCCCAAAGACGGGGATTTGGCCAATTCCACTGAACTTGTACGGTTTGAATCGGTTTAGATTGAACCTTGGCATTTGCGGTGAATTTTTGTTGTACTTTGCCTTTTTCGTCGAGCATTTGCGCGATTAATTCAACTTGACCGTTTTGGGCAACGTCTTTGAGTTCTACATCTAATTTAACTTGCTTTTTTCGGGTGGAAGTTTGGACGAATACGTCGCTAATTAGCGGACCTGGGGGAAGGCTCAGAAGGCGTACCTCGCCGATGATTCCCCGCGATTGCAAGTTAAATTTTTCTGTGTAGATTTCTGTGGGACCCATGATGACGGCTTTTTCCTTTTCATCGGATACTGCCACCACTAAAATAGATAGGGTGTTTTGACCTGGTTTTGCTACTTTGGTAATTTCAATACTGCCGTAGGGCCAGGGGATTTCACCGCAGTTAATGCCGTTGACAAAGATGACTGCATCGGTGCTGACTCTGGCTAAGTCGAGAAAGATTCTGCGGTTTGTCCAGTCACCGGGAATGTCTATATTTCTCTGATACCAAGCTTTTGAAAGTTGTTTGCTGTTGAAGTTTTCCCAATCTTTGCCGTTGCCGCGAGTGATGATTCCTGGTACGGATTGGTTGTTTTCTTTTTGCCAATCTCCGGGTACTTGGATGGAACCCCAACTTGGAGAGACGGGGGGGTTTTTGGGGTTGCCAACTGCGGGGACAAATTGCCAAGTTCCGTTGAGATAAATTTGGGATCGTTTGTTGTCGATCGCCCCAGCGGCCGCGATGGTAAGATTTGGGAAGCCGATCGACATCGGTGAGCTGCTGGCGAAGTTGGGATTTTGAAGCGCGTAACCGACGAATCCAAAGAGGGTGGCGGCTGCGAAAAATAATCCGATAATTTTTGCCAGCTTGTGATTCACTCGCTTATTGCTCCCAGAAATTAGATAATCTAATTTGTCCCTGGATCTATGATAGCAGTTGATTCAGCACCAATCCCGCAGCCAATCTGTCTGTGGGAAGATGGCACAGGACCGACAAATGTGGTTTTGTATAGAAAAAATAAATGCTTAGTTTTAACTGAGTTTTAACAAGGTTGTTTCATCGACATAAGCAATAGTGCGATCGCGCCATCGCTACAGGTCAACAAAAATGAGCCAGTTTGAGGTTTTGCCCTTACCCATTAAATCTTACAGTATTGCTACATTTAGTGCCGGCACGGCTTTACTGCTGACAACTCTGTTACTGTTTTCCTTCCAGGCAGCTCCTGCAATCTTACTTTTGGCGGCTGCAATGGTTAGCGCTTGGTATGCTGGCTTAAAGTCCGCAGCACAAGAACTAGAAATAGAACGTAATATTATTTCCAAAGTAATTGACACGACGGCTTGCTTAATTGTAGTTCTCGACAGCCAAGGACGGATTGTCCGCTTTAACCAAGCTTGCGAAAAAACTACAGGCTACTCGACAGCAGAAGTAATCAATAAATATGTATGGGATTTGTTCTTAATTCCCGAAGAAATAGATCCAGTTAAAACTGTTTTTACCAAGCTAAAAGTCGAAAATTATAACAGCGAATATCAAAACTATTGGCGCGCTAAAAATGGCGAGAAGCGCTTAATCTCTTGGTCTAATACTGTGACGACAGATGGCGAGGGTTTGGTAGAATATGTGATAGGAACAGGGATCGATATTACTGACCGCAAAGAAGCAGAAAGAGCCCTGGCTTTATCCTACACTAAGCTAGAAAGTCGTGTTAAAGAACGCACAGCAGAACTAACAGTAGCTAAAGAAGCGCTGCAGGCTCAAGAAGAACGATTTCGCTGTTTAAGTTTGTGTTCGCCAGTCGGCATTTTTATGGCAGATTTTGAGGGGCGCTACACCTATGCAAACCCTCGCTGTCAGGCTATTTGCGGCTTGAGTTTGACAGAACTTTTAGGAGACGGTTGGGAGAATTGCATTCACCCGGAAGACAGCGATCGCGTATTGGCCCGATGGTTAGATTATACTCGGCAAGGTGGGGAATATGCGATCGAGTATCGCCTGCAAAGACCAGAAGGAATTGTGCGCTGGATTAACGTTTGTTCCTCGCCGATGTTCTCGGACTCCGGCGAACTCATCGGACACGTGGGCACGGTGAGAGATGTCACGGAAAGACAACAAGCGCAAGCAGCTTTAGCAAGCAGCGAACAGCAACTGAGAACGCTGCTAGAAAATACGCCAGACATCATTATCCGCACGGACAAAAAACTGCGTTATATGTATGTCAATAAAGCAGTGGAAAGAAGCCAAGGAAAACCGCTTTCATTCTTTTTGGGTAAAACCAGTCAAGAAATAGGAATGCCGCCGGATCTGTGCCAAATGTGGGATGAAACCCTGCACAAAGTGTTAGAAACGGGTCGAGAAGAAATTGTCGAATTTCAGGCTTTCTCAATCAACGGCATCCGAAATTATCAATCCCGCGTAGTTCCCGAGTTGGACAAAAATGGCGTACCAGAATCTGCCTTAATTGTCGCCCGCGATATTACAGAAATCAAAATTGCGGAAACTCAAAGATTCCAGTTAACAATCGAGCAAACAGCGAGGGAAAAAGCGGAAATAGAACAGCAGCGCTCGGCATTTTTAGCAGAAGTCAGCAAAATGCTGGCTGATGCTTTTGACGGGGAAACGGTGCTGCAAAAGGTAGCAGAATTAGCAATAAATTCGATCGCCGACGGGTGCTGCATTCATTTGACCGAAACCGACTCAAACGTGCGTCGAGTCGCTGCGGCTCACGCAGAAGCCTCTATAGTTGATAGTCTGAATAACTTGAGAATCCGAAGTTTGAGCGCCGACAATGCTGTTAACGGCTATCCGCTGGTAATCCGCAGCGGGAAATCCAAACTAATTACCGAAGTGGATGAGGAGATTCTAGCAGCAGGAGCGGAAAATGCCGCAGAAATGGAAATATTGCGATCGCTCAATATCGGATCTCACGCTTGCGTACCGCTGAAAGCCCGCGGGCGGGTAATGGGTTCCATTACTTGCTTTACGTCAAAGTTTGGCCGTCGCTACAGTGCAGAAGACTTGGCAATGCTAGAAGATTTAGCATATCGCGTGGCGATCGCCCTCGACAACGCCAGACTTTACACTGAAGCGCAACAAGCACTATCTCAAACATCGCAATCCTTTGCCTTAATTGACGCGCTGTTAGAAGCATCTCCCCTAGCGATTTGCTTTATGGATCGCGAAATGCGCTTCATCCGTATCAATCAAGTATTAGCAGAACTCAACGGTTTGCCGATAGAACAGCATCTCGGCCAAGACTTCCGCCAATTGTTGCCAGAACATGCAGCCAAATTTGCGCCGATAATTCAGCAAGTTTTAGAAACCGGTCAGCCTGTTTTAAACTTAGAAATGAGCGGCGAACCTCATGGGAAACCGGGATATTTCGGTTACTGGCTAGCCAACTACTACCCAGTGAAAAATGAAAAGGGAGAAATAATCGGAGTCGGCCTAATTATCACAGATATTACCGCAGCAAAACAAACAGAATTAGCTTTGCGGGAAAGCGAAATGCGCTTCCGCAGCGTGGTAGAATCTAACATGATCGGCATCGGTTTCTGGGATGCCAACGGCGAAGTTACTGAGGCTAACGACGCCTTGCTGGAAATGATTGGATATACGAGGGAAGACTTAGTTTCGGGACATATCCGCTGGCTCGAACTCACGGCGCCGGAATATCTAGAACTCGATCAAATCGCCCTCGCGCAAGTCGAAGCATTAGGAAGTTGCGCGCCTTTTGAAAAAGAATATCTCCGCAAAGACGGCGCGCGGTTCCCAGTTTTAGTCGGCGGCGGAAAATTCCAAGGATGCAAAGACAAAGGAGCATTCTTCGTACTAAATATCACAGATCGCAAACAAGCCCAAAACCAACTTCGAGAAAACGAAATACGCATTCGCCGCCAACTAGCAGAACTCGACTTAGTTTACCAAACCACACCAGTCGGGCTGTGCTTTGTCGATACCAATTTGCGCTACATCCGCCTGAACGAATGCCTCGCTGCGATCAACGGCCGATCGATCGCAGATCACATCGGGCGCACGGTTAGAGAAGTAATTCCCGAAATGGCCGATATGGTAGAGCGGATTTACCGCCAAGTGCTGGCGACGCAAACCCCCGTGCTCGACTTGGAAGTTAAAGCCGAAACCAAGCAACAGCCGGGAGTTTTGCGCGATTGGCAAATCAGCTTTTACCCCGTGAGCGATGAATCAGGAACACTGCTGGGAGTCAGCACTGTGGTAGCCGAAATCACCGATCGCAAACAAGCAAAACGAGTAATACAGCAAAGCGAAGGCATATTCCGGCGGCTGTTCGAGTCAAATATTTTCGGAGTCGCGATCGGCGATTTTAGCGGCCGCATCGCTTACGCCAACCAATCGCTGCTCAACATGGTCGGCTACACCCGCTCAGACTTACTCTCCGGTCAAATGCGGTGGGACAGAATGACCCCCCCCGAATACCTGCACCTCGACGCCCTGGCGGCCGGGGAACTGCGGGCTAAGGGAGTCGCAACTCCTTTCAAGAAAGAGTACATCCGCAAAGATGGCAGCCGCGTGCCGCTTCTGATGGGGGGAACCACTCTGTGCCCGGACAACGGCGAACCAGAGACGATCGTCGCATTCTTCATCGACTTGACCGAGATCTCGCGGGTGGAAGCAGAACTCAAAAACTATCAACAACGGCTGCAAATCGCTCAGCAAGCAGGCAAAATCGGAACTTTTGAATGGAACGTCCAAACCGGCGAACTCGCGTGTACGCCGGAGTTCGAGGCTTTGTACGGGCTGCCTGCAGGCGGTATCGACAGCTATCAAAGTTGGGCCCAAATGGTGCATCCAGACGATCGCGCTGCTACCGAAAAGCAGGTAAAAGCTGCGATGGCTTCCGGGGAAGAATTAAACATTGAGTTCCGCATCTGCCGCCCGGACAAAACCGTCGGCTGGATTGCTTGCAGGGCGAAGGTGTTTCAGGACGATCGGGGTTTGCCTTGGCGGATGATCGGGGTGAACGTAGATATCACCGATCGCAAACAAGCAGAAGCCGCGCGATCGCACATCAATCAAACTTTAGAAGCCTTGATTCAGGCTTGTCCCCTAGCAATTACCGTTTTGGACTGCGACGACGGGACTGTGAAAATGTGGAACCCAGCGGCAGAGAGGATGTTTGGCTGGCATGAATCAGAAGCGGTAGGTCAATTTGTGCCCTGCGTTCCGGCAGACAAGCGGGAGGAATTCACGGCTAATTTGAAAAGAATTCGCGCAGGAAAGGCGATCGCCGGCATGGAAACCCAGCGCCAAAGGAAAGACGGCAGCTCGATCGACATCAGTTTGTGGGCAACTCCAGTCCGCGACACCAACGGCAATATCAACTGTATGTCGATCGTCGCCGACATCAGCGATCGCAAGCAAGTGGAGGCCCAACGCGCTCAGTTGCTCGAGCGCGAACAGGCCGCGCGGGCGGAAGCAGAAGCGATCAGCCGCCGGAAAGACGAATTTCTAGACTCTCTTTCCCACGAATTGCGAACGCCTTTAAATGTGATTCAGGGGTGGGCACAGATCCTGCGCGCCCACCCCTATAACCAAGATAAATTAGCTTGGGGTTTGGAAGCCATTGAGCGTCAGTCGAAGGTGCAGATCCAGCTAGTGGAAGATTTGCTCGACGTTTCCCGGATTATTCAAGGCAAGCTGGCGCTAAAACCCGGCTGGTTCTACATGGTAAGGACGATCGAGGCGGCTCATAATTCAGTTCGTTTGGCAGCCGAAACCAAGTCGGTCACCGTTTCGTTAGAACTTGACCCCGCAGTCGGCTTGATGTGGGGCGACGCCCAGAGGTTGCAGCAAGTAGTGTGGAATTTGCTGACTAACGCCGTGAAGTTTACGCCTTCGGGGGGAAGTGTGCAAGTGTGCTTGTCTGCGGTAGCTGTTAGCGATGTCTCATCTCCCAATTACGCGCAAATTACTGTCAGCGATACCGGAAAGGGCATTTCTGCTGAGTTTCTGCCCTACGTGTTCGATCGCTTCCGACAAGCAGACGCCTCGAAAACTAAGGCTGATAGCGGTTTGGGACTGGGATTGGCGATCGTCGAGCACTTGGTGCAACTCCACGGGGGGACTGTGACTGCAGAAAGTCCCGGTAAAGACCAGGGTGCGACATTTACGGTAATGCTGCCACTCAAACAGCCTCGGAGTAAGCAGCCGCAGTTGAGAGGAGAAAGGAAATCCAATCCAATGCCTCCGGGTATTTTGACTGGTTTAAAGGTGTTGGTAGTTGACGACGAACACGACAACCGCGAGCTTTTGATGGTTGCGCTGCAACAGTGTGGGGCGACTGCGACTGCGGTTGCTTCGGCTGCGGAGGCGATCGACATTTTACAGCAGTCGCCGCCGGATATTTTAGTTAGTGATATCGGTATGCCCGTTGAGGACGGCTACTCGCTGATCCGCAAAGTGCGATCGTCCGCATCCGACCAAATCAAGCGCTTGCCGGCCGTAGCGCTAACAGCTTATGCTAGCGAAGAAGACCGCGATCGGGCGATCGCCACTGGTTACAACGAACACTTAACAAAGCCGATCGAACCCGCTCTCTTCGCCGCCGTTTTAGCCAAGTTAACAAATTTACAGTAAGGCGATCGGGTTCGATGAACGCACAAATAAGATCATTTCTGTTTGATTCGGATTTGTATGATGTTAAATCTTGTATGGGCGGGTTCACCAATAATAATTGCCCATAATCTACTATCTTATAAACCCGCGCCCGCTGGCTTTTTATTAAAAATATGATGACCGATAGACACAAAGAAATTAGAAAATTTATCACATTTTTTGTAAGTAAAAATGAATCAAATTTCCAACAGCTAGAAACAGAACTAACATAAGCAAATTTTCCCATCCGCGTCCAATCTTCGCTAGTAGTTGGCTGTATTGAACCGGGCGGCAATTTTCCCAGTTTTTAGGGCGCGCCAATTGCCGGGAAAGGCACGCTACAGCAGTTAAAATACGATTATCAGCGCAATTGGTTTACGCCCATGCCCATTTATCACTTCAACCGCCTAACCGCCAAATTTTTCAGCAAGCTTCCCCTGCGAACGGTTCTGATTGTTCCGTTAGTTTTGCAAACGGTAAGTGTAGTTGGGCTAGTGGGCTATCTTTCTTTCAAAAGTAGTCAGGAATCAGTCGAAGATGTAGCGCATCAGTTAATCGAACAAGTAGAAAAGCGAATTAGCGATCGCCTCACCTATAATAATGGGCTGTCGGCAATCAATACCTTTCTGGCTAGGCTGCACTTCTCTGGATCGGGACAAACTTTTATTATGGATCGATCGGGTAATCTGATTGCCACATCCACACTAGAAACACCTTTGGTGACGCCCGCAAAAAAGCAACCGACGCCATTGCTAGCCACCAACAGCAAGGATGCCCGAACGCGAGATATTGCTCGACAACTCACCAACCGATTTGGTAACTTCCGCACCCTGCAAACAACCGAGAAATTGACCCTAGCTAACAAGGGCGATAGGCAGTTTGTCCGCCTCACTCCCTATCGAGATTTCCGTGGTTTGGATTGGTTGATTGTGGTGGTTGTGCCAGAGTCTGATTTCATGGCTCCGATTCAAGCAAATACCCGCAATACATTGTGGTTATTGGCCGGTACACTGCCGCTGGCGATCGCGATCGGATTGTTGACTTCCCGTTGGGTGACAAAACCAATTATGCGCTTGAATACCGCCGCCAAAAATCTTGCAAAAGGAGAATGGGATCAACCTTTAGAAATTAGACGCTTGGATGAAGTCGGAGAACTCGCCCATTCCTTCAATCTTATGGTCGTGCAACTGCAACAGGCTTTTGCAGACCAAAAATCTTTAAATGAAGCTTTAGCGCACAGCGAGAGCCAACTCAAGCAATTTATCGAAGCCATACCTGCAGGAGTATCTATCCACGATGCCTCGGGTAAAGTCGTGTACTTCAACGAAACTGCCAAGCATTGGCTCGGCGTAGAAACTATCCCCGATGCGACTTTAGAAGAAGCAGTAGAAGTTTATCAAATGTACCGCCAAAACCAGCCGTATCCAATTGAAGAACTGCCCGCATTCCGAGCACTGCGCGGCGAAACGGTATTCCTTGAAGATATAGAACTTTATCGAGAGGGGAAATTTATTCCTTTTGAGGTGCGCGCCACACCCATTTTCGACGAAGGCGGAAATATTATTTATGCCATCAATGCTTTTTATAACATCACACAGCGCAAACAATCTGAAAAAATATTAAGCGACTACAATCGCACTTTAGAAACCGAAGTTGCCGAACGTAGCTACGCCTTAGCTGCTGCTAACGAACTATTACAATCTGAAATTGCAGGTCGCAAATTGCTCGAGCAAAAACTTTACAGTTCTACTGAGCAATTTATAAAAATATTTGACTCGATTACAGATATTGTATTGATTTTTGATATGCAAGAAGCAACCATTCAAATTATACCCACTAAGGGAATTTTTCAATACAACTATCACACGAATCAGATCGACTCCATGATCGAACAATTTTTTGCTGAGGAAAGCAAGGAGATTTATTTCGATCAAGTTACCCAGGCATTGGAAGCTCAACAAACTATTAGTTTTGATTACAGTCTGCAGATTAATAACCAAGAAGTTTGGTTTGCTGCTAAAATTTCGCCACTGTCGGATATATCCGCTGTTTGGGTAGCGCGCGACATTAGCGATCGCCAGTTGGCGGAAGCCCGACTGCTGGAAGCCCAAAAAATTGCTCGTATTGGCAGTTGGGAACACGATATCGCCACAAAAAGAACTACTTGGAGTGAGGAACTATATCGCATTTATGAGCTCGACCCTACTCAAAAACCGCTGCCAACCGAACAATTAATTCAGCGTTTTCATCCAGAAGATCGATCGCGCTATCTGGCAATGGTACGCGATAAAGCTATGTCGGGGCAAAGCTTTGAAATTGATCTGCGGCTGATCCGAAGAGATGGCTCGCTCAGTTACATTGAAGTTCGAGGGAAACCTGTTTATGATGAAAAAGGGCACTTGATCCGTTTGTTCGGCACTGTCTTGGATATTAGCGATCGCAAACAAGCCGAGTCAGCTTTGCGAGAAAGCGCCCAGGGAGAACAAGCCATCGCCCGATCGATCGATCGCATCCGTCAATCCTTAGATATTGACACAATATTCAAAACCACAACCTCGGAACTGCGACAAACCCTAAAATGCGATCGTGTCGGTATCTATCGCTTTAATCCTGATTGGAGCGGAGAATTTGTTGCCGAATCAATGGCTGCCGGCTGGATATCTCTGATGCAACCTGACGATTTTAATGTGCCAAACACTCTCGTCGAAGACTCTCACTGTACCGTGAAAACTATGCAAGCCGGCGCTACACCAGTGCTGGATACCTATCTACAAAAAAATCAAGGCGGTATGTACGCTAGAGGCGTTCCTTACCGGATAATTGAAGACATATACAGCGCTGGCTTGAGTCCTTGTTACCTAGAACTGTTAAAACAATTTCAAGCTCAAGCCTACGTTATTTTCCCCATATTTTGCGGCAGTCAACTTTGGGGTTTGCTCGCCAGCTATCAAAATTCTGGACCCCGCACTTGGCGCGAAGCAGAAATCAATATTGGGCTGCAAATTAGCACCCAATTGGGAGTCGCTTTACAACAAGCTCAATTGCTCGAAGCCACTCAAAAGCAAGCAGTACAGCTTCAACAAGCCGCCTGGGCCGCAGAAGCCGCCAACCTTGCTAAAAGCACTTTCCTCGCAAATATGAGCCACGAACTTCGCACCCCGCTAAACGCAATTCTGGGATTCTCCCAATTGATGCAGCGCTCTACCAACCTCACTCGCGAACAACAGGAAAATATCCGCATTATCAACCGCAGCGGAGAACACTTGCTCGCTCTAATTAATCAAATATTAGATTTAGCCAAAATAGAGGCGGGACGCATTACAATCAACCCAACAGACTTTCAATTAAACAGCCTGTTGAACGATCTGGAAGAGATGTTTCAACTCCAGGCAATGGAGCAACAATTGCAGTTAATATTTGACTGCTCTAGCGAAGTTCCCGAATACGTGCAAACCGATCAACTTAAGTTGCGTCAAGTTTTAATTAATCTGCTTTCTAACGCGATTAAGTTTACCAAAGAAGGAAGTATTGCGGTAAGAGTAAGTGCGGTGAGGGAGAGTGAAAATCAGCAAATACCAATCAGTAATTACCAATTACATTTTGAAATAGAAGACACTGGCTCCGGCATGGCTCCTGATGAGTTAGATAAGCTTTTTCAAGCCTTTGTGCAAACCAAAACAGGAACCAAATCTCAGCAAGGAACAGGCTTGGGGCTGGCTATCAGCCAACAGTTTGTCAAGCTGATGGGCGGCGTGATTACTGTACGCAGTGAAGTAGGACGTGGGACCACCTTCGCGTTTGATATCCCCGTCAGTGCCGTTGATGCCCCGGCGACTCAACCCGTAGAGCCACCGCGTCGAGTGATAGCCATGGAACGCAACCAGCCACGCTATCGTATTTTGATTGTGGACGATCAATCGGATAACCGCCAACTGCTGATCAAACTCCTCGCTGGCTTTAACTTTGAACTCGAAGAAGCCAGCAATGGCATGGAAGCTATTGAAATGTGGTCGAGTTTTGAGCCACACTTAATTTTTATGGATATGTGGATGCCCGTGATGGATGGACATGAAGCGACCAAACGCATTAAAGCCACCGTTAAAGGTCAAGCTACGGCAATAATTGCCGTGAGTGCCGGTAACGCCGAGGAAGCGCAAAGCGTTACTGTATCAGATGATTGCGATGACTTTATCCACAAACCCTTTCGAGATACAGAAATTTTTGCCACCCTGCACAAACATCTGGGAGTGCGTTACATTTACGATGAACCGGAGAGTGTTCCCGAGTCAAATCAAATCGAGGTTCCTACTCCAGAGACTCTGGCAGTTTTACCCGCAGATTGGCTGGCAGCTTTAGAGAAAGCCACAATTGAGTGCGATTTAGAGTTAATTCTGATCCACATTGAGCAAATTCGCGATCGCAATGACGCTTTAGCTAGCGCTCTAGCCACATTGGCTAACGAGTTTCAGTTCAATCAAATACTAGCTCTCATCCATCCCGAACCAAAATAATAAGGATATGAGATAGGTTTGTAGTGAGTACGATCGTCCTCATAAAACCCCATCGGGCGATCGTACTCACTACAAACCTATAAAGGTTATTTTACCGAACTAAATATGAATTACGAACCAACTCCCGTCTTAAAAGGGAATATTTTAATTGTTGATGATATTCCGGCTAATTTGCAACTTTTAGCTCAAATACTCTCGCAGCAAGGGTACAAAACACGCACCGCACCCGACGGCAAACTAGCGCTGCGGTCAATCGAGTTAACTCCTCCTGACTTGATTTTGCTCGACATCATGATGCCCGGTATGGACGGCTACAAAGTCTGCGAAGCATTGAAAGCTTCTCCCACAACCAAAGATATTCCAGTTATTTTTATCAGTGCTTTGAATGAAGTATTAGATAAAGTCAAAGCATTTGAAGTTGGTGGTATAGATTATATCACAAAACCGTTTCACGAACAAGAAGTTCTCGCCCGCGTTTCAAATCAACTCGTGCAGCGCCAGTTGTTCCAACAAACACAATCCTATGCCAAAGAACTCGAACAAACCGTAACTGAACTAAAGAAAACTCAAGCTCAGTTAGTACAGAAAGAAAAAATGGCTTCTTTAGGTCAGCTAGCGGCAGGAATTGCTCACGAAATCAACAATCCCGTCAGCTTTATCTACGGCAATATTTCTCTAGCGGCGGAGTATGCGCGAGATTTGCTTCGCCTCGTTGAATTGTACCGACATTACTACCCCCACCCCGTTGCAGAAATTATTGGGGAATTGGACGAGATTCAACCCGAATTCATCGCAGAGGATTATCCAAAACTTCTGAATTCGATGACAGAAGGTGCTTCTCGGATTAGCGAAATTGTCATGTCTTTACGGAACTTCTCCCGCCTTGGCGAACAAAAGTACAAACCAGTGGATATTCATGAAGGCATTGACAATACTTTAGTTATTTTGCAACATCGCTTGAAGGGAGCAAACAAAGCTGGTGAGATAGAGGTCATTAAAAACTACAGCCAACTGCCAAGAGTCACTTGTTACGCCAGTGAGTTAAATCAGGTGTTCATGAACCTGCTAAGTAATGCTATTGATGCCCTGGAAACTCAACCTTCTCCCCGAAAAATTACGATCAGCACTTCAGTAGGTTTTGAGTCAGAAGCTGCGCTGCACAATCACGATTCAATATTAGCCACTCCAAACAATCAATCCGTTGTGATTAACATTGCCGATAACGGTTGTGGGATGAGCGAGGAAGTGCGCCATCAAATATTTGACCCATTTTTTACTACGAAGCCTGTAGGCCGCGGTACTGGATTAGGGTTGGCAATTAGTCACGATATTGTAGTGGAAAAACATCGAGGTCAAATCAGTTGTATTTCTGCTCCTGGTCGAGGAACCGAGTTAATTTTGCAGATTCCGATATATGTTAAATTTTAATAGATTTTAACCTTTTAAAATTTAACAGACCCAGAGAATATATCACATAGATTGTACGCGAGCATCTGTAGGGAAACGGCATTAAGCTGTCGCGCATTTAAATTGTATATTCAGGGCGGGCGGGACACCCCACAAGACTTTGATTTTTTTGAGAGACAATTTCAATGCCGCAATGGCTATTGGTGTTCCCTTAAGGTAAAACCTATATTCCGTCAGCCCGTCAGGGGTTGAAACAAGAGCCTCAAAGCGAAAGTCCTCGCTTTCGAGGACTGAATAATTTATTAGTCCTCGGAAGCGAGGACTTTCGCTATAAGCCCCGTGGAATTCATTCCCTGGCGAAGTGCCGGGTGAGCGGTATTTACTTTAAATCCAGCAATCCGCTAGTTTTCAACTTGGGATTAAACCGGATTTCTTCAGTTACGCCGCGAGCTTTCAGCAGTGCAAAAATTTCATTTTCCACGCGCCGCGCGACATTTTTTAACAATTTATCTTTGGCAATTTCATCGGCGAAGATACCTTCATAATTAGCCGTTTCTTGGGCAGTCATTACAGTTTTTGTGTCTATGGGATCGTTCCACTTGGCAGCATCGGCACCGTTACCTTGGGGTTGGGAACCGTTTTCGGCAATCCAACTTTCTCTAATGCTTTCTAGAATAGTGCGGCTGGGCTTGTCAATAGTTTGGACTTTCAGCCAGTAGCAATATTGGGTTTGCCGTACCAAATGCTGTTTGAGGCTGAGGTAAATGTCGCGAGAATAGCCGACAAATTGCAGGACTTTCTCGCTGTCAAAAATCGCGTAAACGCCGATTTTTCCCTGGACAAAATCGGGCAATTTCCCCTCGGAGTCTATGTATGGAATGAATTCTAAGCTGGCGAGAGATTGAATGTCTTCTGTCATCCGATTTTAGATTTTAGATTTTAGATTTTAGATTAAACCACAGATTAACCAGCCTTTACCTAACTCTTGAAAACTCGATAAATTGCACAGAGGCGGCTGGGTTTAAATATTTTGGCTTGGAACATGAAATTAGGCGGGACGTTGACGATCGCAAAATCGCTCGATTCGTGATACTTTTCAAATTCCGCAGGCATTCCCTTCGGCGTCTCGCTGCTGTAAGGGACTGGCTGAAAAAGTAACTCGGCAAACTCAATGCGCGAACATTGCAATTGTAGCGCTACTTGTTTGACAAAGCTTTCACCGGTTAACAAACCGAACAGTGCAGTTTTAGCATCGGGTTCGAGGACAAAACTGCTATCGTAGCTTTCAATAATCTTAAGACCCATTTTCTGTATACTCCTGACACACGGCGGTGAATGGTTATCGGTTAAGTGTTTTGAGCGATCGACTTATTTTGAATTTTACCTGACACTGACCGTTTTGAAGGCCGAAGGTATTCGGCACGAGGTCAATAAAAATACCACAATCAGGAAATTTTGACAAAGAGGCCTGATTTATTTGCCGATCGCTTTTATCATGTCCGTATCGCCATCTATCCGACTACGACTAAAAGGCTATGCAGAAGATTGAAAAAGCATCATTCCCAGCTTCCAGAAGTGCCCCGAACCAGCCGGACTGGCTAGAATTGGTAGAATACGCCTCTGTTGCTGGTTCAGCTATTGGCACGATTGCTGCAGGATTGTCGGGCCAAATTGTCTACGCTGCCGCCCCCTTAACCGCAGCACTTTCGCTGAATCTCGCCAATCGCCAGCGTTTCGAGCAACAAATGCAACAAAAGGCAAATTCTGCGATTACGGACGTACAGGCCGCAGTAGAACGTCGCTCGCAGCAAGTTCAGATACTACCTGGAGAACCTGCGGAACTCTACACCGCCGTCTCCGACTTGCGGCAGAAACTCCAGGGCTTGGAATCCGGCGCCATCGCCGAGGTACAAGCTGCCGTAGCCTCCCTCGAACGCCAAGCCCTGGCGCTGCCGGCTGACTCTCAGGAACTCTACACCACTCTGTCCGATTTGCAGCAAAAACTCCGCATTTTGGAAACTAGCGCCCTCAGAGAGCATGATTGGGAAAATGTCAACGTCCGATTTTTATTGATGGGCGAAAAGTTAACTGAAGTTAAAACTATTACGGCTCAGTTACAGGAGCGATCGAACGAAGTAGACTTCGATACAATCCAAGGTTCTCTCAAGCAATTGCAGGACTTGCTCGATCGACCCACAATAGACACAGGGATGCTGCAAACCGAGATTCAGCAGTTGCAGCAGCAAGTTTCCCAATTGCAGAGACAAAATCAAGAAATTGTCAAGCCTTACTTGCAGCGTCTGACTCGCGCCGTGAAGAAACTATCAGCAAATTAGTCTTACTTATTCGTTTTTCGTAGGGTGCAGCGCGGGCATCTTCCCGCAGTCTTTTGTAGGGTGCGCCGGGCCGCGCACCTTACCAATTACCAATTACCCGTTACTAAATTTTTGCCAAGCTTGCCAGAAAACATAAATCGATAAGATTGCCAAGAGCGATCGAAAAGCTAAACTAACAATACGATCGGGCAATCTCGGCAAAAACCGCGTGCTCACCTGCGCGCCCAACAAACCGCCGCCGCCCAGAATTAACCCCACAACCCACAACACATTCCCGCGCGCCGCGTGTCCCGCCGTCGCCGAAATTGCCGTGATGACGATGACGCCCAAGCTGGTTTGAATAGCGGTTTTAATGCTTTCTCCTAACAGCAAAATTTGCAGGGGAACCATAATCACGCCGCCGCCTACACCAAATAAACCCGCTAATAAACCCGCCGCACTGCCGGTGGCAATTTTAGCAAAAGTTGGATTGAATAAAATATTAGAATTATTTGGCAATTGGTGATTGGCAATTGCTAATTGATCATTTTTCCCTGATCCCGCTTCTCCTCCTATTTCCCCTTGTTCTGCTTCCGCTTTCTTCTTAGCTGTCAGGTGCTTGCGAACTTCTATCAAATAAATATTCAACCACAGCAACAACCCAAAAGTAAGTAACAGTAAGTAAGGCGGAAATATCCCAGCCAAATAAGCACCGATTTGTGCGGTGATGACAGCGGGAAATCCGATGCCTGCGACTTGGCTCAAGCTAAGGTAGCCCATGCGCCAATTCTGGATGCTGCCAGAAATAGCTGTAATGACGATCGACAAACCGCTAGTAGCAACCGCTTGTACCGGGGCGTACTTGAGAGCCACCAACAAAGGCACGAGCACCGTACCGCCGCCGATACCCAAAAATCCAGCTAGAATTCCGGCAAAAATTCCCGCCGCACCCAACATCAATAATTCAGTGATAGTCATTAGTCATTAGTCAGTAGTTAACAGTTAACAGTTAACCGTTAACAGTCAACAATCAAATTTTAAGAATCATTAGTCGTGCCGTCGGGCATAATTGCCCGCCTCAGATCTGCATCGCGGAAGTTAGTTCGATTGAGATTAGCGTCAATCAAAACCGCTTCCACCAAAACAGCCCCGCTAAAATTAGACCAGCACAGCTTGGCCCGGTACAAATTAGCTCCGCTCAAATTAGCTCTTGCCAGCGTTGACCAACTCACATTAGCAACTCTCAAATTAGCATTGCTCAGATTAGCTTCGCTCAGATTAGCTCCCACCATCGTTACTTGACGCAAGTCTGCACCAGTCAGGTTGGCCCCGCTCACCATCGCCCCGCTGAGAATTGCCTGATTCAGGTTAGCTCTTTCTAAAAGCGACTCGCTGAGGATGGCATTTGTCAGGTTTACCGCTTTGAGAGTTGACCAACTCAAATTTGCCTTCATCAAATTAATGCGAATCATGCTAGCGTCGGTTAAGTTGGCCGCAAACAAATTCGCTTCGGTAAAGTTGGCTTCAGTCAAGTTAGCTTCGGTCAAATTAGCCTTGGTCATGTTGACTTCTCTTGCCATTGAGCCGCGCAGGTTGGCTCCCATCAGGTTAGCCCCGCTGAGATTGGCCCGGCTCAAATCAGTACCGATGAGATTTGCTTCGCTGAGGTTGGCTTCCGTCATATCCACCCCTGCCAATTTCACCTCACGCAAGTTCGCTCCCGTCAGGTTAGCGCCTTTGAGGTTTGCGTCTTGGAAATTCGCTCTGGTAAAGTTAGCCTCGCTGAGGTTTACCCCTTTTAAGTCGGCCCCGACGAGGTTAATCTCTCGAAAATTTCTTTCTCCGGCCGCATATTGCCTCAGAATTCGATCGGCCTCCATGTCATTCGCCTCGCAATTTTTTTTAAACGTTAGAGTGATGGGTGTTACCACATCATCCCAGATAACTACGGTATTCACTCTGCACGCTGTACTATCTGTAGAATCTTTGCACTGCTTTACGGACACTGCTGTGCCACAGCCTCCTAAAAGGTCTGACAAATATCAAAGCTTCTGAGAAAATCAACAATAGGGTAAAACTCTCGGCGCTCGGCACTGAGTCAGTCGATTTTAAATTTTAGATTTTAGATTTGCTCCACAGATTCATCTGGGAGCCGGAACTTTGGTCTAAAATTATGGGCTCACCACGACGATTATCGGAAACTTGTATTCGTTTTTGGGCGAGCTGGCAGTTGACAACAGTCAACTGTCAACTGTCAACTGTCAACTGTCAACAGACAAAGGAAATTTTAAAATGCCTGAAAATTTGAGAAGCCAAGCTGTGACTGGAGGCGTGCAGCGCGCGCCCAACCGGGCAATGCTGCGGGCAGTCGGTTTTGGTGACGGCGATTTCACTAAGCCGATTGTGGGGATTGCCAACGGGTACAGCACGATTACGCCCTGCAATATGGGATTGAACGACCTCGCTTTGCGGGCTATTGCGGGTGCAAAGGAAGCCGGAGGAATGCCACAGGTGTTCGGTACGATTACTATCAGCGACGGGATCTCGATGGGAACCCAAGGGATGAAATATTCTCTGGTGTCGAGAGATGTAATTGCTGATTCCATCGAAACTGTTTGCAACGGCCAAAGTATGGACGGGTTGCTGGCTGTCGGCGGTTGCGATAAAAATATGCCGGGGGCGATGATTGCGATCGCCCGCATGAACATTCCTGCTATTTTTGTTTACGGCGGCACGATCAAGCCCGGACACCACAACGGACAGGATTTAACCGTTGTCAGCGCTTTTGAAGCAGTCGGTCAATTCAGTGCGGGCAAAATTGACCAAACAGAACTCAATGCAGTGGAACAGAATGCTTGTCCCGGTGCGGGTTCTTGCGGCGGGATGTTCACAGCAAATACGATGTCGAGCGCTTTTGAAGCGATGGGCATGAGTTTGCCTTATTCTTCGACAATGGCTGCTGAGGATGCCGAAAAAGCTGACAGCGCTGCCGAATCTGCAAAAGTTGTCGTGGAAGCGATCCGCAAACAGTTGTTACCGAGCCAAATTTTGACTCGCAAGGCCTTTGAAAATGCGATCGCGGTAATCATGGCAGTCGGCGGTTCAACCAATGCTGTGCTGCATTTATTAGCCATTTCCAACGCGATCGGCGTTGAACTGACCCTCGACGATTTTGAAACTATTAGAGCGAAAGTGCCGGTGCTGTGCGACCTCAAACCCAGCGGCAAATATGTAGCAACCGATTTGCACAAAGCCGGCGGCATTCCCCAAGTAATGAAAATGCTGCTAGAAAAGGGTTTACTGCACGGAGACGCGCTGACAATTAGCGGTCAAACTGTTGCTGAAGTGTTGGCAGATATTCCAGCCGAACCCCGCACCGACCAAGATGTTATCCGTTCTTGGAACAACCCGCTTTACGCCCAAGGACATTTAGCAATTCTGAGAGGAAATCTGGCAACCGAAGGAGCCGTTGCTAAAATTAGTGGCGTTAAGAAACCGCAAATTACCGGCCCGGCGCGGGTATTTGAATCTGAAGAAAATTGTTTAGACGCAATTTTAGCGGGCAAAATTAAAGCCGGAGATGTGATTATCATCCGCTACGAAGGGCCCAAAGGCGGACCGGGAATGCGCGAAATGTTAGCACCAACTTCGGCAATTATTGGTGCCGGTTTGGGCGATTCTGTAGGATTAATTACTGACGGTCGCTTCTCTGGCGGAACTTACGGCATGGTTGTCGGTCACGTTGCACCAGAAGCGCAAGTTGGCGGGACAATTGCTTTGGTAAAAGAGGGTGATTCGATTACGATTGATGCTAACAATCGCTTGTTGCAGCTCAATGTTTCTGATGCAGAATTGGAGCAGCGGCGCGCTCTTTGGCAGCCTCCTAAACCTCGGTATACTAAAGGCGTTTTGGCTAAATACGCTAAGTTGGTTTCTTCTAGCAGTGTTGGTGCTGTGACTGATTTGGGTTTGGGTTAAAGTAGGAATTTTTGTAACCGCAGATCAAGGCAGATCAACACAGATGAACGCAGATCAAATCCAATCTCCGTTCATCTGTGTCCATCCGCTGAGATCTGGGGTTACAAAAATTCCAAATTAACTGCGCTGATTCAAAAAGCGGCTAGCCATCGACATTGCGTCAGTAATATCTACATCGCCGTCTCCATCTCCATCTAAAAACGTATTCAAAACGGGATTTCCCCCCAGGGCTGGATTTTGAGCGTTGCCGCCGGTTTGTAGCAAATTCAGTACGAGCGGCACCAAAACAGGTATCATCGCTTGCACTGTGGCGTTATTCAAACCGGTTCTTTGGGCGATATCGGCTACTATTTGCGTCAGTTGGCCTGCTCCGAACAAACTCTGTACTGCTTGGGGATTGGGATTTGTGCCGCTAAATTGGTTGACAAGTTGTTGAGCTTGTGCGTCTCCTGACTGCGATCGCACGTCTTGCAATGCCGATCGCACGTATCCGCCCAAAACCGACATTGCTAGCTGAGTCGTACTCGCATCGACGCCCTGGTTGCCGCTCAACTGCTCTACCGCACCGATAATGTTGCCCAACTGATTGGGACTTGCTTGTTGGTTGGGATTGTCGATCGCGCTCAAAATTTGGTCAAATAGTCCCATAATTTCGCTCCGTACAGTGATTGCTCAACTTTAAATTATAGCAACTCCTGTTTTTCAAGATTACTGAAAATAGTTTTGATTTGGGTATTATCACTCATTGAGTGGGGGAGCGACAGCCAGTCAGTAACCAATCTCATACCATTTTAAATTTTAGATTTTAGATGTTAGATCGGGAATGAATTCTGACATCAAAGTGGCGAGCTTGCTTGGAGTTGCATTCTTTTTTGAAACAGGGATAAAAACGAATAATTTTTAAGTTTTTACAGTTCCTCTTTTTTCGGGCTTGGTTGGTACGTTCTCGTTGCCGAGGGAATTATATTCACGAGCAATTGGAGGTTGTAAGAGCGCATTTTGCATTGAATCCTCCTGCTTAATCGGCAGGGCGATCGAAAACTCCGTCCCCGTTCCTACCTCCGACCAACAGTTAATTGTTCCGCCGTGTTTCTTGACGATAATTTCGCGACCAATTGCCAATCCCAAACCAGTACCTACACCTCTCGGTTTAGTAGTAAAGAATGTTTCAAACATTTTTTCTTGACTCTCTGGCGCTATTCCCATACCGTTATCAGAAATTCGCACTACTACTGAATCGTCGTCCAAGTATTCTGTAGCAATCACAATTCTCGGCGTAAAACTCGATGCTTCCTGGAGTGACTCCGAAGCCGATTGTTTTTTCACCTCATCAGACCTGAATTTCTCACTTTTTGCTTTCTCTTCCACAGCATCTAGTGCATTATTCAGAAGGTTCACAAATACCTGGTAAAGCAAACCCATATAGCCTTCAACAGTCGGAATATTCCCGTAATTTCGCACCACTTCAATGCCCTGTTTGATGCGGCTGTTGAGAATCAGCAAACTGCTGTCTATGCAGGCGTGCAAATCGACGGGATGAGGGGCTGCATCGTCAAGACGAGAAAAATCTTTCAAACTTAAGATAATAGCTTTGGCTCTTTCAGCGCCTACTTGCATCGAGTCAAATATTTTGATCAAATCTTCTTTGAGAAAATCGATGTCTATTTCTTCGCCTTTTGCCAGCACTGCGGCAGGGGGGGTGGGAATTTCTGTTTCATAAGTTTTGAGAAAATCTAAAATATCTTCAACATAATGTCTCGCTGGGTCGATATTGGCATAGATAAAATTGATTGGGTTGTTAACTTCGTGAGCAACACCGGCTAACATCCGCCCCAAAGTTGCCATTTTTTCATTTTGAAGTATCTGGCTTTGTTGTTCAGATTTCAATTCTTCTAGCAACTGATTTACTTTCTGAATCAGTTGATTCAGCGAAGCTGCTAATACTCCCACTTCATCGTTGCTGGTAACTGGTACTTGCAACTGAAAATTAGATTCTTCAGTTACTCGCTGAGCAATTTTAGTAACAGCGGCGAGAGGTTTGGCGATCGCCCGACTGGTCAAGGCCACTAGCAATGCTGCAACGACGATCGACAATGCCATGCTACCCAAAATTATTTGCACCCGCAGCGCCTGCGCTTGCAGCAGAGCCTCCCGCCCAGCATCTTCTTGCTCTTGGGCGCGATCGATAATTTCTGCTATATCATTGACCGCCCTATCTAGTTGCAACCCTATTTTATCTCGATCTAAATTCGACAGTAACTTACGTTTAACACTTTGTTGAGCGGGGTTATTTGGCAGTTTACTAATTTTTTTATTAACTATTTCTAGTCGATTTATATAATTAGATAACAAATCATCGCAAGTTTGTCTAAATTTTTCTATGCCTTCTATATCTTCCAGGTATTTAGGATTTTTAGCGTCAGAGAGCAACAACTTCAAATTGTAAATATTGTTTTGTAGCTGTCCATATTTGCTGTTAAAAAGTTGCGGTTTTTCGATCCAGTAAATCAGCCCCTCTTGGCTGTTTTGCATTCGCAGTAAAGCCACCTGCAACTTATTTAAAAGCTGACTTTCTCGATCGATATGTACTTGATTGTTCGTTCTGCGATAGTAATGATTGCCCGCCAACATCCCGACAGTCGTTCCCGCAATCGCAACACAAAGAGCCAGTGCGTACCCACTGCTGATTTTGTCGCGAATACTGAGGTTGCCCAAGGAACGGGCTATGTGAGCGAAATAATTGGGCTTTAGTGGCTGGCTCTCTTTGATCTTATGCTCGCAAGAGGTAGAGAGTTCTTGTGAAGGCTGATTCAGATGTTTGAGCTGCATAGATGCTAACCTGTGAATTATTCACGCACTGACAATTCAGTCTAACTTAACTCGCGGCTGATTTGAGAGTACCGCATGGATACTGAATTTGATAATTTTTGTGAATTAGGATGCTTTTACCCTGCCTAATAAACCCGGTTTTTCGTTTCCGCTTTCGGACATTCTAGGAGGCACTGACCTGAATAAACCGGCTTTCTGGATACTTCATGTGATATTTTATTCTTAATAAAAAAGTATGGCTCCACTTGCGATCGAATAAATCACCGAATAAATAAGTAGGTAGATGCAAATAAACCAGCCTGCGGTTCCAGCGGGTGAGCGGCTGTAGCTGAGTTATCGTGCAAGCTACAATTGCAGCAAGAGGACGATCGCACTTGTCCGTCCTGCTGGCGCTACAACGCCGTAAATCGCGCCCGCAGTGCGACATAATCGGGATTTGCGGGTTCGCGCAGTACGATCCTCTTCGAGGGCTTCGCTAACGGGCACTACGGCATTTTAGATTTGAGATTTTAGATTTGCAATGACTGATGACTATCGGCGTAATGTAAAAATCAAAGCATAACCCTTTTATTTGCCACTCCCCTCATGCCTTTGCCGCGCCTGTTAACCTTAATTGCTGCTTTCTGCCTCGCCCTGGGGTTGATTATTGGGCTGGTGAGTTCCTTAACAGGGCTTTACAGTCAAGTTGCGTGGTCTGCTTCTCCGCTGCTGGCTAATTTGTTGATTTTCCTAATAATTGTACTTTTGGGAACCCTAATTTTTGCGCTTGTTTACTATTTTAGGCTGCTGCAACGCCCTCAGAAAGTTAAGGGAAAACGGCCGATTACTCCGAAGGTTCCTGTTGTCAAAAGTGAAGCAGCTTCGGAAAACCTTAAAGCAATTCGGCAACAAGTCGATCGCATTCAAGATGAAGTAGCGCGGCAAGCTTTGCTGTTGAGAGCTCGCGAAATTGAAGCTAGCATGGCTCGCGGCAGCGTTCGAGTAGTTGTTTTCGGCACAGGTTCTGCGGGCAAAACTTCCGCTGTGAATGCCCTGGTGGGGCGGATGGCGGGACAGGTGGGCGCGCCGATGGGAACTACGGAAGTTGGCGAAACTTACACTCTGAAATTGAAAGGAATCGATCGAGAATTAGCAATTACTGATACCCCAGGAATCTTGGAAGCGGGAGTTGCGGGGACTTACAGAGAAGAATTGGCGAGGCAGTTGGCGGCCCGGGCAGATTTAATCTTATTTGTTTTGGACGGCGACTTGCGAAAATCCGAGTACGAACCGCTGCGGACTTTGGCGGAAATTGGCAAAAGGTCGATCGTGGTTTTTAATAAAGTTGACCTTTATCCCGACACCGACAGAGATGAAATTCTCGATAGACTGCGGCAGCGAGTCAAAGGTTTTGTAGCAGCAATGGATGTAGTAGCCATTAGCGCCAATCCGCAAAAAGTTGTACTAGAAGACGGCACAATTTTTCAGCCAGACCCGGATATTATGCCATTAATTCGGCGCGTCGCTGCGATTTTGCGAGCCGAAGGCGAAGACTTAATTGCGGACAATATTTTGCTGCAATCTCAGCACTTGGGAGACCAAGCGCGCAAGTTAATTGATGCTCAAAGAAGGCGGCAAGCTGATAAAGCAGTAGAGCGATTTCAGTGGATCGGAGCCGGAGTAATTGCCGTAACCCCTTTGCCAGTTGTGGATTTGTTAGCGACAGCAGCAGTTAACGCTCAAATGGTAGTAGAAATTGCCAAGATTTACGGCTGCGAATTAAATATCGATCGCGCGAAAGAATTGGCATTGTCTCTAGCAAAAACCCTAGCAAGTTTGGGAATAGTTGAAGGTGTAATTCAAGTAGTGTCAAGGGCGCTGCAATTAAGCGTAGCCGGGTTTGTACTTGGCAAAGCAATTCAAGCCGTCAGCGCCGCTTATTTAACCAGAATAGCTGGTAAAAGTTTTATTGAATATTTCCGCCATGACCAAGATTGGGGCGACGGCGGCATTGCCGAAGTCGTGCAAAGGCAGTTTCAGTTAAATCGGAAAGACGAGTTTGTCAAAGCATTTGTCAAAGATGCGATCGCCCGGGTTGTCGAACCTCTGAACATTTATCAGCAGGAATCGGAACCAGAATTAGAAATGTCAGCCGAATTAGAATCAGAAATAGAAGCAGAAGCATTGTATCAGCGGCCGCAATACGATGATTGGGAAACTTACAACAACAAACGAAAGGATGACTGGTAATTGGGCATTGGGAATTGGGCAAACAGGGAATTGAGAATGGGGTAATTACGATCGTTGAATGAGATGTTCCCTGAGTATGCTTTGTTGAATTTTATTAAGAAAATTTACAATAATTTTACACATCGGATAGACTCCGGGGGGATCAAATCAAACCGAGCGATCGGATCGAACATAATTTTGATAAGATTTAAGCTTGACAACAAAATTTGCTATTGTGCGTCCGGGTAAAAACAATGAGCGATCGACCAATTATTCTCGGTATTGTCGGAGACAGCGCAGCGGGCAAAACCACCCTGACGCGGGGAATTGCCCAAGTATTGGGGCCAGAAAATGTCACTGTTATTTGCACTGACGACTATCATCGCTACGACAGAAAGCAGCGGGCCGAAATCGGAATTACAGCATTGCATCCCGACTGCAATTACCTCGACATCATGCAGCAGCACCTCAGCCTGCTGCGTACCGGACAAGCAATTCTCAAACCCATCTACAACCACACCACAGGTACATTTGACCCGCCGGAATATATCAAGCCCAGCAAATTTGTGATAGTTGAAGGTTTGCTGGGTTACGCAACCCGAACAATCCGCGATTCTTACGACGTAAAAGTGTATCTTGCTCCTCCCGAAGAGTTGCGTACTCAGTGGAAAGTTAAGCGCGATATCATGAAGCGCGGTTATACTGAAGAACAGGTGCTTGCAGAAATAAAAAAACGGGAACCGGACTCTGAAGACTTCATTCGTCCTCAGCGCAAATCTGCCGACGTTGTAGTTAGTTTTTACCCACCAGAAGCGGACAATGAATCAAATTTGAGCGTCCGTTTAGTGCTCAGACCGACAATTCCTCACCCTGATTTTACTGAAATTTTAGGTCGAGGTAGCGATAGTTTTCAACCTGCAATTCGCTTGGGACTCGATCGGGATATGGGCAAACCAGTTGACGTTTTGGAAGTAGACTCGCACGCTACCAGCGAGCAAGTAAACGAACTGGAAATGATTTTGTGCAGCGAGTTGCCCCACCTGCGGGGATTTTGCTCCGCCCAAGGCAACCCGGAAATTGGCAAACTGATCGGTACAACTGGTGAAGTTTTGCAAAGTTACCCCCTAGCTTTGACGCAGTTGCTAGTTGCATATCACATGATGAAAGCTATTCATGTCTATTAGTTAGTTGTTAGTTGTTATTTGTTTATTGGTTTTGGGTGATTAGTTCCACTCACCATTAGCAATTACTAATTCTCATTAGTAACAAATAACAACTAACTCATGACTAATGGCTGATAATTTGAGAGTCGGCAATTTTCCAGATGCCATCCCAATACTCTAAGGTATAGCGAACTAGCTTAGTATTGAAACTGCTACTATCGACTTTACCATTTCGGTAAACTGTGGCATCTTCGGTGACTCTGACTTCAATAGTGGCTTTGTTCCCAGATGCTGCAAAGCGTTCGACGGATTCAACTTTTTGGACACCGTATCTGTACTGAGAATTGCTTTTTCTCAGATAGTCTATCCCTTTGACTGTATCGGCATACAAAATACCTGTAGTCATTTTAGCCAGCAATTGGCGATCGAATGGAGGAGCAAATATTTTCTGCTTGGCCTCCAACCACTTGCTAATTAAATCCGAAGCTTGTCCGAGAGTAATATTCTGAGCTTGACTAATATGATCTTTGCAGTAATTTGTTGCAATCCGTTGTCTGGTGCAAGTAATATTTTCCGCTTTGGCGGGCGGAGTCAACAACAAAGGAGTTAAGATAGCGATTAAAATTATCGGTTTCATATCTAAAGTCCTCCATCATGTTAAATTGACTTTATTTAGCCAAAATATAGGTGAGAATTATTAGCCGATTATCTCAACCTATCGTTAATTAATCGGTAATTTTGTCTACATGATGTGCTGGGGAAATTTCGGAATTTTAATTGTATTATTTTTCTCACGATTGAGAATAAATCCTGGGCGATCGCAAAGTCGGGTTGGCAGTGCCTAATTGCTGAAGTGGCATGGAGACTGGCAACTGACTTTGAGGTGCAGGCAGCATTTCGCCTCGAAAGTCGAGGATGGTGACAAGCAGCAGATAGGCAACTGCTAGAATTAGAGAAATCACCCCAGTGATAATAGCAATAATTTTTGAACGATCCATATTGAGAAAAAATTAAGTGCAGCTAAGATTAGTTTAACATTAAAAAAACAATTATTACTGAACTTATGCCATAAAATATAATTAGGTGCTAGTTATTTCTGTGACAAAAATGGAACCTCTTGTAGATGCGCCAAATCCCACCGAGATACACGGAGCTACCCCTGTGGTGGAAACATTTAATCTGGGGAAGTTCTACCGTACCGGCTTTTGGATGAATGAAAAAGTTGAATCGCTCAAAAATTGTACTCTGACTGTCTCTGAGGGGGAAACTTTTGGGTTGTTAGGGCAAAATGGAGCGGGGAAAACTACGCTGCTGAAAACTTTGCTGGGTATAGTGCGCCCCACTTCTGGGCGGGCGCTGCTGTTGGGGAGGCCTTTGGGCGATCGCACTGTGAAGCAGCGAGTCGGCTATTTGCCTGAAAATCCCTATTTCTATGATTATCTCACGGGCTGGGAATTCTTGCAATTTGCGGCGGGGTTATTTCAAATTCCCCCCTCGATTCAGCGGCAGCGAATTCCGAATTTGCTAGACTTAGTTGGGCTATCTCAATCGGCGGCAATAAAAAAACAGTTGCGCCAGTATTCTAAGGGAATGCTGCAACGGATCGGCATGGCTCAAGCTTTGATTAACAATCCAGATGTAGTATTTTTGGATGAGCCGATGTCGGGTTTAGATCCGATGGGGCGCTATCAGATGCGGGAGATAATTTTATCGCTGAAAAATCAAGGAAAAACGATTTTTTTTAATTCGCATATATTGTCTGATGTGGAGAAGATTTGCGATCGAGTGGCTATTTTGGCGAAGGGTGAGTTAATCTGCATTGGTGCGATCGACGAAATCCTAGGTAATACTGAAACTTACCGGGTTGAAGGTAGGGGCGGTCACTTGAATATCCTGAAAAAATGGATACCGGATATGGAAGTTGATAATGATTTGTGGTACGGTCATTTGCAGGGCGATCCGAAGGAGTTTCTTTCTAGTCTGAGCGGTACGGGAGGGCAGCTAATTGGGATGAATTTGGCTAAGCCTAGTTTGGAAGAGTTTTTTATGCAGCAACTGCAAGAAAGAGGCATTTATTCTAGTAGTTGAAGTCCATAAAATCGGCTGCTAAAACTCGGCAGTTAAAAGCCGGCGCTTGAAGGTACTACTACACCAACGAAGCCCCCCTTTAAGAGACTCAGAAAACGGGATATTCGGCCTGTTCCACAACGCATAAAGCAGGACTTACGCGCCATATCCAGATGTAGGGGCTCTTCATCTGTGGGGGGATTGCCCTACAAAATCCTATATTTAGAGGCTGTGCGTAAGTCCTCTCTAATTGACTGACATCTAAATTCGCCAAGCTAGTAATCGTTCAGATTGCTTGTCAACTTTTCACACATAAAGTATCCTCAACGGATAGAAGGTAGTAACGAGCTTTCTTTCAAAAAACCTTTAACCAAAACTAATACTATATCCTGCCTCCAAAGTAATGTCTGTAAAGTTTGCTTGCAGCGAAAAAAGTAAGACTTAATCCAAGACATAGGTAGCAGCTTACAATCGTAGATTTTTGAAGGGGCGGATATCTGTGTTGTGGGGAGAGACCGGATCTGGGAAGCAGCCCAGATGTATTGAAAGTCGATCGCTCAATTATGCCGACTGATAAAAATACAAGTAAGTTTGTGGGCAGGGTGCAAAATGTCTAACATTCAACTCGGCAGTCTTAACGATAACTATTTCAATATCGATTTCGTTGGTAAGCTCGATTCCACAGACATTTATCGTTTCAATCGTCCTGCGGCAGGCAGTTTCCAAGTCTTGGCTGAAGGTTTTAGCGGGGGTCTGAAAATGGAACTGCTCGACAGCCAAGGAAAGCCGATCGAAACTATCTCAACTAGTGGCAAAAAGCCCGGAACTCTCAGTACCGAGAATTTGGGCGCAGGAGACTATACTCTCAAAGTTTCTCCCATCTCCTCCGACACAACCTATCAGATTAGTCTGGCCGTAAATGACAAAGTTGACCCGCTCACGGGTTTGAAGGTTGACTCCGGTTTTTTTACGCCCGATCCTGCTGGTGAAGTAGGCTTTGATTTCCTGTATGATGGCGGCGGATTCAAAGGACAATTAGCCATATTTAGTTTGCAGGGTATGGAGAAATTTACTCCAGGCTCTGAGGAGTTTATCAAGGAAGCTGCAAAAAGGGCTCTGAGTAATTCGGTGTTGGGTCACGTCGTGATTTCTGATATTACAGAAGGAACAGATCCTCAATTCAGGGGTACTTTAGGGAAGGTAAATCTGAACACCGGGCCCTACAAAGGTGTGAAGAAGTTTGCGATGACTCCGGGAGAAGCATTTGCTGTGATGCTGGTGCCGGATGGCACAGTTAAGGAAGTATTTGATAAACCGGATATTAGCGGCGACAATCGTCCGCTGTTTTCGCTATCTAGCAGTGACGCGGATGATGCTTGGCTGTTGGGTCAGGTAGCAGATATTACTGGCGATGGTAAGACATTCGCGATCGAGGATCGATCGATTACTCCGAAGTCAGATTACGACTACGAGGATGTGATTTTCCGTTTGACGGGTGCGACAGGCAAAGCGGTGGAGGTGAAAGAAGTTATCGCTCCGGCTAAGGATTGGACTAAATCTGAAGGCGGTAAGAAATTAATCGATTATGTCACATCAAAACTGCCTGATGAGCTGAAGCCCCCTGCAGATACAGAACCGCCTGTTGAGCCAGAACCGCCTGCACCCACGCCTGCGCCAACACCTGCGCCTGCGCCAACACCTGCGCCTGCACCACCACCTGTGCCTGCGCCACCACCTGCGCCTGCACCACCACCTGCGCCTGCGCCTGCACCAACACCTGCGCCTGCACCAACACCTGCGCCTGCACCAACACCTGCGCCTGCACCACCACCTGCGCCTGCACCAACACCTGCGCCTGCGCCTGCACCTGCACCACCACCTGCACCACCACCTGCACCACCACCTGCACCACCACCTGCGCCTGCACCGCTACCTGTGCCTGCGCCTGCACCTGCACCGCGGTCGATCGATGATACCCAGTTATCGGCTGAAACTCAACCGCCTGCTGAGCCTGCACCGCCTCTAGAACCAAAGAAGCCCAACCTGCCTTTAATCGGGATTATCGATACTGGGTTTGCTGCCAACAATCAGGATCTTGATTATTCTAAAGTGACACTGGGGCGCGATCGCATTGACGGTGACAACAACCCTTTAGTGTCGTCTGATGCAGAAAACGAACACGGCACGGCTGTTTGGAGTTTGATTGGCGCTCGCGCAGGTAATAATATTGGCATTGACGGTATTAACGATCGCGCTCCTGTTTGGCTGGGACGCGCCAGCGGTTCCGGGCAGTGGGACTTGTCGCTGACAGATTTTGTGCATGAAGCCAAGGCACAAGGGCAGCAGAATTCTATTGTCAACCTCAGCCTAGACTTAACTCAAGTTAACGGCGAGGGCAACGTGACGACGCGTTACGAGTTGACGCCCAGAGAGCGGGCGGCTTTAGAATATGCTCGTCAGAATGGAGTGCTGCTGGTGGTTGCTGCTGGCAACGATGGCGGTGTGATGTCGGTTTTGGGTCAAGCTTCCCAGGAGTTTGACAATATTATGACTGTTGGGGCGTTTGACGGAGTGCGCCGATCGTCCTATTCGAGTTACGGCTATGGTTTGGATGCTGTAGTTGCCGAGGGGGACAACGATTTAGATGCGCTGACGGGAACTTCTTTTGCAGCAGCGAAAGCGACTGGGATGGCGTCTGTGGTGTGGGAAACCAATCCAGAGTTGAGCGATCGCCAAGTCATAGATATTCTCAGGCAAAGTGCGAGCGATGTCAATTTACCGGGTTGGGATCGGAAAACAGGTTTTGGATTGTTGAATTTAGATAAAGCCGTGCAGTTAGCGAAGGAAACTGCACCGCAATCGAGCACTCGCGCAGAATTCGCAACACCTGAAACTTGGGGTTACGAAGGGCTTGTGAAGCCAATGGAACGAGCTACTGCCGATCGATTTAACGGCAAATCTTATGAGTGGCAACCTTACACGATTCAAGCCGGAGATAGTCTCAGCGAAATTGCCAGAGAAACAATGGGCAGCGCTGCTCCCGATTACTACAAATTCATTGCCAAACACAACAACATTTCCAATCACAACGTAATTTCTGAAGGTCAAAAAATAGAGGTTCCTGTAGAAGTAGCGGCATCTGATGGCGGTGACAATTCGATCGAAAAGCCAGAGCAACAGTCACCTAATTCAACCTCTATCAACGGTCACAATATTGCTGGCAAATTCTATCCGGTTTACGACAAGTATCAAAGTACGATCGGCAAACCTACTTCAGATGTTACCAACTATTCAGGTAATGTCAGCTATCAACTATTTGAGCGTGGCTCGATCGTCAGCAGTTCCAAAGGAACTTTTCCAATTTACGGTGCGATCCGCCAAGAATACTTGAAAACAGGCGGATTGGATGGTAGGTTGGGAGTTCCCAAGAGCGGAGAGATCGATCGGGGTAACGGTAACAAGATTCAATACTTTGAGAACGGTCACATTTACTGGAATGGCAACAAGGCGACTGCTTACCAAGAGCCTGGTAAACCATCCAATCCTGGCGACAGCAAGCCGGGAGAAAATAGCAACAGCGGCAACACTGAAGGCGGTACAAAACCTGAAAAACCGCGAACTATTCCCAATGGCTTCGAGACTTTGCCTAGTGCAATAGGTATTGATTTTTATCGCAGAGGCTCTGACTACGTACAAGTTGTAGATCTAAGCAAAGGAGCCTCCGTCAAGTTCCTTCATGGAGAAATTACTGAGCAGGGCAACAGTCCTGAGTTTAAGACTCAAACTATTGATGAGGCATGGTCGGATTTTTCAAGAGCAAATTCGCGGGCTTTCTCTGTTACCAACGGTCAATACTTCGATCAAGGACCTTTGGATACTGTGAACAATTTTTGGTTTGGAGGCTGGTTCTGGGATACCAGCGCTCAAGTTATTCACCCTCTAAAAATTGATGGGCAAAGAGCAAGCACTGGTGCTAAAACCCAAGAGGAAGCAGACAGTCTACTCCTGTTAGAGTTGTTCTCCGATCGGGCAAATATCAAAGAGTACAATAGTAACACTTTCGATTCATCTTCAGCCAAAAATATTCTGGTCAGCTACGATCCTATAGAGTATGGAGCATCACGGAATACGGAACAGGGAAGAACATTCATCGGTGTTGGCGATCTTCATGATTCTGATGGGATTAATGAGAGTGTTTTACTGTTTACTTCTGACAAATCCACTCAAAATAATGCTGGTGATACTCTCAAAAATTTTGGAGCTAATAAAGTAATGATGCTAGATGGTTCGGGTTCGTCTAAATTAAATGTGAAGGGAGAAACTCTTTTGGAAGGAGACAGCAGAAAGATACCACAAACAATAGGTGTAGTAGGTGGGGTATTCGGTCCGTATTTGCCTCCGAAACCTGGATTAATGGGTATTTGAAATTATGCGATCGCTTCTAGTCGAGCGCCTCAAACTAACGTTTCGCTCGTTGAGGCTTAGGGTAAGGTGTGGTGTGCATCGCCCTAAATATAGTGTCTGCGCGTAAGTCCAGATCGCTCAATATCCCGATCGCTCTAACGGCTCGATTTCAATACCTGGAGAAATCTCAATTATTGAAATTTGGGCATTTTCAACTACTGTATTTCCGAGCATTGTATTGTGCATTGCCTCAAACTTAGATTCATCCTTAGCAATTCGTTCGTAGTGCAAAATTACGTGATAACGCTTTTCAATTGGGTCTCCAAAATCCGAAATTTCCACCGCGTCCCAATCTATATTTTGAGATTCTTCGGCTTGCTGGCGGTAGCGAGAGGCTAAACGTTCTAAGGCGATCGCGACCGCGTATTCTTTCGTTTGTCCGTAAAAATTCATGCGATCGTCAGGGCGATCGCTCAGAGATGATGAAATCTGACAAGCATACTGCCCATTTGATTGAGCGAAAACGTCGATCGCAATTGTTCCAGTAGTGCCATCGGGATTTATTTGGGTCATCTGAACCTCCCTATCTGATGAAATAAGGTTTAGGAATTACGTGCCAACTCTATCTGTAGAAGGCGCACGGCGCACCTTACACCTAATTAGGACTTGTTTAATAAGTTGGAAAAGTAAACACTCTATGGATTGTCTGACCCACAAAAGGTGGTCAGGTGCAAAAAAAACAGCTAAAATACTGGAGTTTAGACTAAGAAAAGCTGGCTCAGTTAGAAACTGAGGCATAAAAAATTCATTGGGCAGCCAAATATATGTGATTAAGAAGTCAAATTTCGATGATTTTGGAACTGACCTCGACCCTTTTTTACTAC
>NZ_JAUBQR010000469.1:0-1121 GCF_036701385.1 Microcoleus sp. Pol12B4
GCATTGAAGTTTAACTTAGTCAAAGGAAAAATTAACAATTACCCGTTTGATAGGCACATTGCTAAAGTAGCTATTTCGATTGACCCGCTGCCTTCGATTGGTAAAAAGTTTGCTCCTTTTGAACTGAATCCGGTGCCGCTGGAATTTAATTTTCATGCCGATGTTCCCGGTTTCGACATCAGTTATAAGCCGATGGAAGAGAATTCATCTATCTTTATTTATATCGATGTTTCTGCAACTCGCTCGCTGCCGGTGAAATTCTTTGCGTTAGTGATTATTGTCATCATGTGGGTTCTGTCAATCATGGCGCTTTTGCTAGCATTAAAAGTGATGAAATCGGGTAAGTTACCGGAAGTGGGAATGCTGAGTTGGACTGCTGTGATGCTGTTTGCTTTTCCCGCTATTCGCAATGCTCAACCGGGAGTTCCGCCAGTGGGAACTGCCAGTGATTTTCTGTCGTTTTTTTGGACAGAAATTATTGTTGTGGTAGCCTTAGTTATTATTGGTAGCTGTTGGTTGAAGCGGTATCATCCGCCAATTGAATGATTTTAGATTTGACTATTTTCTCTATATGTAAAGTATGGTGCTTGTAGCTTGGATACTTTCAATTAACAGCCAACAGTCAACAGTTAACTAAATTCAAAGATTCACTCTTTGACTTCTAAGTTCTCAATATCTTTTGCGGGTACTCCCAAACCTCGCAAAATAGTAAAAGCCATAATTCGATACCCCGACGGATTCGGGTGAACTCCATCTGCTGCTAACAAATTCAGAGTTTTGCCTGCGTGCTTTTGATACGTGCCGATAACTTCCCGAAAAGGCGCATTCAAATCAATAAATAAGCACTGATTATCTAACGCAATTTCTCGCATCGCGGCACCATACTGTTGCAACCTGCGATTTTCTGGGCCGTCGATAGTTTCCCCTATCAGAGTAGGAGAAAGCAGTACAACTCGAATTCCTGCAGCTTTTGCCGCCAGCACCATTTGAGTTATTTTCTCCCGATATTCTGGCAGTGGCACTCCCGCGCGCCAGTTGCCTTCTGGATAAAACTGATTGTTTGGGAAGTCGAAGAAAGCGTTCCAAACGTCGTTGACTCCGACATTAATCATCACTAAACC
>NZ_JAUBQR010000341.1:0-4277 GCF_036701385.1 Microcoleus sp. Pol12B4
GAAAAAAGGAAATAGTAATTTTCAGCAACAAAAAGCCGCTTTCACCAAAATATTACCAATCATTAGAAACTATCGAATAGTCATTTTAGGAGACCGAGAATTTTGTTCGGTTATTTTAGGGAACTGGCTTGACGAACAAAAAGTGAATTTTTGTCTGAGGTTGAAAAAATCCGAATACATTCTCCGGGAAGGAGAAATGTGGGTAGAATTAAAAAATTTAGGAATTCGACCGGAAATGTCTTTATTTTTATCCGGAACCAAAATGACAAAATTTAAAGGATTTAAAGCTAACGTCGCTTGTAAATGGAAAGGAAAATATCGCGGAGTCACAGTCAAAGAAGGATGGTTTATATTAACTAAATTAAAAACTTTAAAAGCTGCTATAAGCGCTTATAAACAAAGATTTGATATAGAAAAAATGTTTATAGATTATAAAAACGGTGGCTATAACATTGAAGATGCCCAAGTATCAGAACCCAGGCTATTGACCTTAATGTTGTTAGTAAGCATTGCTTATACAGCGACAATTATTGAAGGAAAATTAGTCAAAAAAATGGGAGTGCAAAAATATGTAGCTCGTCCCAAACAACCCAAACGTATTTATCGTTCGCACAGTACATTTCAAGTGGGTATGCGAGCGAAAAACTGGGTAATCTTTATGGATATTTGTCAAAAATAAGTGAGAGAATATATTAGTTTACACCCCAATAAACGGTCAAATTATCAAATAGGTAAAATGGCAGCAAAGCTTATCAGAACTGTATTGTAGCGATTTTTGTCACCCTTTCAGGTCGCTTCAATATCCCGATGAATTGCATATTATTCAAGTCGATAATGCTCCAGGTCATCTTTTAATCACATCTGAATTACCATACAATATTATTTTACTATTTCAACCTCCTCATTGTCCTGAAGCAAATCCAATGGAAATACATCAAAGGGTTTTTAGCTAAGTTAGTCTTCATTAATCTTGACGAACTCCGTGTAAAACTTCAGGAAATATTATCATATTTAACAAATCATGTCATTGGTTTTCTAACAGGATGGTCTGGGATTTTACAGTATTTAACGTCAGTTCGGGTTAAGCCGAAGGACGCAAAAGCCAGTCTAACTGAAGAGAAGGCTTTTTAGGTTGGTGACAGTAGGCAATCAAGCCACATAGAACGTTAATGCAGAAATTGACGGGACTGCGATGACGGGAATGCTCAATTTGAGAAATATTCTTGAGTTGGTCAATAATTGTCTCGATGATGGCTCGTTTACGGGATAGAAACTTATCATGGAGTCGCATCAGCTTGTTCTTCATATTGCGACGAGGTAAGCGCGAAAAATTCAATGTTATAGGAGGTCAGAAGTTCCTCCACTTCTAGCTTTTGAGACATAGCCTCGATCTCCAAACACCTTGCCACTCAAGGTTTTGAGCAAGTCGGGAACGGGCTTTCGATCATCTACATTCCCAGGGGTCAGTTGAATGTTAAGCAATTCTCCCAACTCATTCACCACTAAGTGGAGTTTAAAGCCAAAGAACCAATCGACCGATGTTTTGCCCCTCGCGGCCTGGTCGGTGAAGACTCTATGCTGTCGAATTCGAGGATTGTGACAGACTTGGAGTTTGGTCGAATCAATAAAGCTGATACCAGTACATTGGCCAAAGCAATGCTTCAAATAAGCACACAGAGGGACTAAAGCCGAAGGCATCCATTCGACAAAGCGCCAATAGCTGACTAATCCGGCAAAGGCGCTGCTCCAGTAGCGACATACTTGTTCGAGGTAAAAGTGTTTGAACGTGCGGTAATGATGCTGGTGGAACGCTACCAAGATGGTCATGATTTCGCTCAGGCGAGCGTCCCCGTGAGCGTCGGCGCGTTTTCACACCCTGGCCGAGCAACTGCTGTTGCCATCTTTGGTTCAAATTTCTGGCAGAAATCGTCGATGTGGCAGAATAGTTCTTCTAAACTAGACATGGGAGATGCTTGCTGAATTGGTTTGACAATCTTCAGCTTAACTGGCTTCTCCCTTTCCTGGCTTATCCCGAACTGACGTTATTTATCTATAGCAGTATTTAAAAAAATGGTATTATTGATTGGGTTCCACGATTTAATTGCTCCAATAAATCCATTCCAACCCTTTTATTTTTATGCTTGAGCAGCTTATTTCTTACTTCTTTAATTCGCAGACTGACAGAAGAGGGATATCAGGGTTTGGATCACGCGCGGACAGGTGCATTTTTTTGCGGAGTGGTATAACTACTCTGAACCCACAAATATGGCAATTCGTCAAGCGCTAGTGGGAGAGGGTAAATTAGTATTGGGTATAGAAAAATCTAGAGGAAGTATTGAAGTGCCTGTCCCATTCCCCTTGCCAGCAGGATCAGGCTGGTAAAGTTGGATACGATCGCGCCCAAGTCGTTTAGCTTGATACAGGGCTTGGTCGGCTGCGGCAATCAGAATTTCGGCTCCCGATTCAGATCCAGGAACAATACTCGCTACGCCCAGGCTGAGAGTGACGTACTCGCTCACCTGAGAACCAGCGTGCGGAAGCTGCAAAGCGGCGATTGTGAGCTGTATGTGTTCGGCTACGATCACTGCGCCTTGAATCGAGGTATTTGGCAAAATAACGGCGAATTCTTCGCCTCCGTAGCGAGCTACTAAATCGGCGGGGCGATTGACTGCATTGGCGATCGCCCCGGCGACTTGTCGCAAACATTCGTCTCCGCCTTGATGCCCGTAAGTATCGTTGTAACTTTTAAAAGAATCAATATCGCACAGAATTAGGGACATGGGCGTTTGTTCCCGGACTTGTCTGCGCCACTCCATTTCTAAATACTGATCGAACCGTCGGCGGTTTGCTAGCTGCGTGAGTGCGTCCGAAGTAGCCAAGCGCTCTAACTTGAGGTTGGCTGCTTGCAACTGCTGGTAGAGTTCTGCTTGCTTGATGGCGATCGCCAACTGGGTGGCCAGAGAAGACAGCAACTCTACTTCCAACTGCATCCACTGCCGGGGACTGCACTGGTGGGCCATCAGCAGACCCCACAAATCATCTCCTTGCACTAAAGGCACAACCAAATAAGCTCTCACCGCGAATTGTGCGAGCAAGTCAATTTGATATTGCGGCAAATCGGCGGCCAAAACATCGGCGATCGGTCGGATAGCTCGATGTTGGTACGCTTCGAGATAGAACTGGTCAAAACAGAAATTTTCCAGGGTTTCCCCCAACATCGGCTGGCAGTTGGCCGCTACAGATTCCACTGTCACCGCCCCCGTCGCCGGGCCGGCGCAGAGACTGCCGGTACAGGGGTTAAAGCGCACGATCATCACTCGATCGGCCTGAAGGAACTGACGCACTTCTGTCACTGTCGTGCTGAGCACTTCCCCCAAATCCAGAGACTGGCGGATGTGCTGAGTAATCGTCGCCATCAGCAGTTCTCGTTCGTTCTGCTGTCGCAGCGCCTCTTCTGTCCGCTTGTACTCGGTGATATCTTGAGCGGTGCCGAAAATTTGTTTGGGGCAGCCGTCGGCTGTGCGGGCGAAAACTTGGTCGCGACAGCGAAACCAGCGCCATTCGCCCGATCGATGTTTGAGCCGATACTCCAACTCCAAAATATGCCCGTCTTTAGTCGAGGGAAATTTTTTCTGGTGGGCTTTGAGCCTCGGCAAATCTTCTGGGTACACCAAACTCGAGTACAAAGCAGTTTGCATCTGTAAAATTTCGTAGGGAGTGTAGCCCAGCAATTTAGAAGCTTGACCGTTGACGTAGACGTTGCGCTGTTGGGTCAAATCGTAGATGTAGAGCAAATAAGGCGCCGCGTCAGCAATTTGCTGGATGAAATGCTGGCTCGATCGCAATTCTTCCTCCACCCGCTGACGCACTTGCACTTCTTCCAAAGCTTGATCTCGCATTGTGCGGTAAGCTTGGATGCGATGGGTGAGGTCGGTCACGTCTTGAATCACCAGCAGCGCGTAGAACGATGGGGCATTGACCCCCGGCCATATTGATGACGAAGCTGAGGGTGGAGATTCCCTAGACACAAAAGCACTTCTTGATGATCCGACTCCGACAGTACCCTCTGATTCCAACTCAAGAGTATGGAGAACCCAGTCTCTAATCTCCTGTTCTTCAATGCCAGCCTCCATTGCTGGCACAGCAGTCACAGTAGTTTGCTGAATTCGCTGCTGGCCGTCTTGCCAAGTTGCCGGAATTAGGTGTTTGTGAATTTGAGAAGAAAAAATTGTTGGCGGGCCTCCTGCAAAGATTTGCTTGAAGCGAGTGGCGTACTT
>NZ_JAUBQR010000470.1:0-1117 GCF_036701385.1 Microcoleus sp. Pol12B4
CTTTAACTAGATTTATAGAGATCGATGAGCCACATCTGTTCAAATTGTAAATAGGTATTGTTTGCCAACATTGGGGACAAGACCAGTAGATTTGATGCTTGCTAACGTGATGCAGCATTTGATTCGAGCAGCAGGGGTAGTGTGTCATAAAGACCTCTTTTTTAACTAAAACTCAAGGGTATTTCACTCTTTTGCAACGTGCTGTAAGCTCGCTTGAAGCAACCATAACAAGACCATAGAGAAAAAAATAAAGATTTGGTAAAGAATATAAAATGGTTAAGGAAAAGATACAAGTTTAAACATTCCGTAATAAAAGTAAGAGCGCAGAGAATTTTTATCCCACAATACGCACCTTGTAATGTCCCATCTGGTTTGTTATAATTCTACACTATTCAGATGCAGCTTTTGAGATCCATTCCTACATAAAATGGTTTTCCTGTTCCCTATTCCTTGATTTGATCTGAGAGTCTAAATCCCAGCCCAACAGATTGGCAGTTTCAACAGGAAGCATAACTGGAGCGAGGGGATTCACTATCACTGCTGGCAGGTGATATTGACAGTTTTAATTGATTGTTAATGCTCGCAAGGTAAGAAGGTGTCAAACCACTTATTGCCCAAAATTTCTTTGGGTGTATAACCTGTGAAGGTGAAGAAGAAAGGATTTAGATAGCTAACATTTCGCCATCGATATAGTCCGACGATCAACTGCACGGTATCAAATAGCGATCTCCAGCGTCGTTATTGATGATAGCAGATCGCACGCGCAAAGCAATTGGGTTATCGGTTAGGCTTTGCGATTTTGGCTGTGGCAGCTTTTTTTGGGGCTGACAGTGCTGTTGGTACTTCAGCGAACCTATCTCAATACCCGCGATTTTGAAGCAGGAGGGTTAAAAATTAAAGCGGAAGGATGGCCGGGCTGTTTAGGGTTTATTTAGATACTTTAGGGCTGATTAGTGATAGCTATGAGGATTTTCCCTTCATTGCCTTTAACCCTACCTAAAAACGAATATAAGCCCCCGACTTGTTTGGTGGAGAGATAAAAATTTGTAATTGCTCAACTAGGGGAAAAAAGGGAGCCATCAGTAGAGAGAGCTTGTTGAATAGATTGATAAGCAGT
>NZ_JAUBQR010000018.1:0-48533 GCF_036701385.1 Microcoleus sp. Pol12B4
TCAAGCCAAAAATAGAGAAAATAGTACCAGGGATAGCTTAAATAATTATCGCAAACTTGTTGAGCATCTCCTTACTGAATACGCTGAGATTCCCATTTTTGACAGTTGTATCCAAAATGAAATAAATTTTGATTTGGAAAATGACCGTTATATGTTAATAAATATAGGTTGGTTTAATGAGCAGCGTATTCACCATTGCGTGATTCATATTGATATTATTGACGGTCAGGTGTGGATTCAAGCAAATAATACCGATCGCCTGATTGCTGAGGAGTGAGTTGCAGCGGGAGTTCCTGCCGAATCAATTGTTTTGGGACTTCTACCGCCTGATGTTAGACCTTATACTGCTTATGGAGTGCCTACTAGGGAGCAGCAGCGAAAATCCTTGAAAGTATGATGGAGTGCAAGCGATTTGAGTGGGAGGGCGATTCCCTACGGGATAGCTTCGCTTCACGTACTTCAAAAACTTTTAAAGCAAGCGATAGGAGAAGGTTGTAGAAAAGTGAGGGTGAGAAGGTGCGATCGCCCTGGGATCGGGTGCGAGCGTTTTGACGGGGCGACAAGCAAGTGGAAAGACTTACAAGACTTACGGTTTGAGTTGATATACCTCAAAAAAGATCGGAGTCGGTGTGTTCGGTGATGTTTTTTGGGTTTCTCTCGTGGAAAATGAGGCTGCATCGGGCGCTCGCTACCGATCATATGAGTGAATAAACCTGTCAATAATCCCCTATCTTTTTCGTAGTTCAGCAGTCTTAATGCTCTTATAATCAAAGTTTCAGAGGCGTTCTCATCCCCTAAGTGCCTTTCGTAAAGCTAAGTTTTGCTAAGATGTAATAAATATAGTCATTTCAAATAAAAAAGAGACACTATTGAGCGTAGTAGGCACAGATGAGTTCATCTAAAGATGTGCCAGGAGGAGCATACATTCTGGCTCGCTTTAAGGCACTAAAATCGTGTTCAATATCGTTCATGTAGGCGAGAATATTTTGGGAGAAAAAGAACTTGATGCTCCGTTTCCTCTACCAGTTCTCGGATGGCTGTTTTTCGCTGAATTGGTGCATTATCCATGATTAATATAGATGGCTCCGTCAGAGAGGGTAATAAATATAAAGATAGTCACCCTTCAAAACCTTATGCATTGAGGCTGCCCGTAAAAACCATTGGGGCAATTAAGTCCTTTTTTCCTTTCAGTCGAACCGCTACTAGATTTTCTCTTTTCCCCCGTTTTCCTGACTTTTCGCCCCAGATTTTTTTGCCTCTTTTCGACCAGCCAAATGCACAATCTTGAAACTCTTCAAATCCTGACTCATCAATAAAGACCAGACTTTGACTTCCCGATACTTTAATCAATTCTCTCAAATATCGGTAGTATTTCATTCTTGCTTCTCGGTTTCTCTCTTGGTAACGAAGTTCTTTTTTTTTTCGAGTAATTTTCATTTCTTTAAGAGCATAAGATATGGCACTTGGTCTTACCCCAAACTTCTTGGCTCTATCGATTAATCTGGTATCTGGATTCTCTTTTACATCCTTTTCTAAGGCTTGCCAATCTAGTATTCTCTTACGCCTTTTTACCTGTGTGGCTCTAAGGTCTGTCCGACCCAGCCACCGATATATCGTTGCCACAACTACCTTAAAAAGTCCGGCCGCTTGAGCGATACGACCGCCATTTTCTACATAATCTACTACTCTTTTTCTCAAATCAATACTGTAAGACATTTTTCTAGTGGCTTGACTATTTTTATTCATTTTACCTCATTTTTAAATAGTCTCATACTTATTTGAAATGACTATATCACCCTATTCTCCAGACTTTAATCCGATAGAATTATGGTGGTCACAACTGAAAGCTTTTTTACGTCAGTTCTCACCAACCACTACTAAGATGGTTGATGTTTTACTGGCTACTGCGCTTGAAGGAGTGAATACTAAGCACTTCAAAAACTGGTTTACAAGCTGCTGCTGCTGTACTTCATAAACCTGGAATCCGCTGTATCTGCATGACACCTTAGTGCCGTTTAGTCTAGTGTCGGGTGAGTAAAAAAAGCCATCCCCCAAAAAATCCTTGTTTAGGTAAAATGGCAGCGATCGCCTATTTCCTCCCAATAGTTTCTTCAAGTTAATTTAGGCAGACCAAGCTTCGCGAAAGTCACCATAGAGGGTCAATCCACCATCAATATAGAGCGTTTGTCCCGTAATGTAAGCCGCTTCATCTGATGCAAGAAAGGCAACAGATGCAGCCATTTCCTCCGATGTACCTGCCCGTCCCATTGGGATATGGCTTTCCACTACTGCCTTTTGTTCTGGATTGTCCGTCCAACTTTCATTAATCGGTGTAATTGTTGCACCGGGGGCAATAGCATTGACGCGGATGCCTCGGCTTGCGTATTCCAACGCTATGGTTTTAGTCAGATTTCCCATGCCACCTTTACTGATGGAATAGCTGATATACATCGGGCGGGGAATGATTTGATGCACACTTGAAATATTGATAATCACCCCAGATCGCTGCTGTTCTAACAGATGCTTAATGGTTTCCCGCGCACAGAGATATGCACCTCGCAAATTGACTGCTATCACGCGATCGAATTCATCCGTTGGCACTTCATGGGATGCGCTTTCTGTTTGAATCCCAGCATTATTAATCAAAATATCCAGACTACCAAATTTATCAATGACACTCTTCACCATACGAAGGATATCATCTTCTTTGGAGACATCTCCCTGAACTAATAGCGTTTCAACCCCGCATTCCGATGCTTGTCCACAGGCTTTTTGTAGAGCTATTTCTTCAGTATCTTCTGCCTCTTCTAAGCTTTTGCGATAGTTAACGGCAATATTGCAACCTTCTTGAGCAAGACGAATGGCGATCGCCTGCCCAATGCCTGAACTAGCTCCAGTAATGAGTGCGTTTTTTCCCTTTAAACCTTTCATTATTGCTCTCCCAGAGATTTAAAATAAAATATCTTAACCGAAATCTCAAGCCAACTAGCTTCAACATCAACCAGAAGGTTGTTCTGTCTTTTCCCCACGCCTTTCATCGCGCCAATACTGGGAATAAGGTCAAATGCGCCTGCGACTGCAGCCAGGAACCGTGCATAGGGAATATCCACCAAGATAAACACCACAAAGGTAGAGAGGCCGAAAAAGATTGATAACAGCAACAGAGCCAAAAGAAAGCTAGAAATTTATTTTGGATTGCCCTGGTCCAATCGTCGCATAAGCCGGGTGGAAAGAGCCTCACATCAGATTCCATAGTCGTCTACCATCGATCAGCATAAAGAAGCGAACCACCGTAAGCACAATCACATCTAGCAAACTGAATAACAGATTTTGCACTGTGGAAAAGTCCAGGCAGATTATACCGATGACTTTTTGGTGCAGTTGTTTCTTAAAGGTGCTGAAATCTAACGTAATATTGGGATTTAACAGAAACTATTGAAGTGTTTCCAACAGTGCGAGCGGCGAGTCTAAAAAGTGAGGAACTTGTTCTAATAAATGCTGTGCTTGGGAAATGTGAGCTAATCCTAACATTGCCCTTAACGCACCTAAAATCAATCAATAAGGCAAGTAAAAAAGCCAGCACTACTGCTAGTCAACGAGGGATGAAACGAGATACAAATTTGACGGGTTAGTTCAGCAGAAAGGCGAGAATAGCTGCAAAAATAAAAACAATCAGAACCGTTTCAAAATATGCCAACACCTCCACAATCGCCCAACCAAGCACAAAGAGTAGAAGGTAGCGAATTAGTTGAGCATTGTTGAGGTGTTCCCACATCCGATAGGTGTTAATTTTTGGGTTGTCCTTTACAGCCTGTCAACCTTTCCACCGTTCCTCATCCGCCTGATCAAAAGTTTTGCTATACCTTATTGATTTGATGTATGCTTACCTAACTATTGAAGTTTCCACGCAATTAGACCAACAAGCACAATCAGACCTAATGCTCTACGAAAGTAATTAACGCCTTGAAATAATTCTTCCCAAGCCCAAGTAAACAAAGAGCCAAAGGCTACTAGCTCCAACCCTAAATTAATTTTACCTGTTGTAACAATGAGCGTTAATAAAGTAGCTACAAGCCCCACACTCAGTGGTAGATTAGGCATCTGAGCTATAACTATTTTGCCTTCGCTGTCCCGGAATGTGCGATCGAATAATGTGTTTTCCATGAGTTTATCGTGTCAATGAAATAGATAGAAGCAGCTTAATATTCAATCAATACTGCGGTTTTTTTGGAAAGATAATACAAGCTTGAGAGGGCAAGGACCATAAAAAAGTCGAATTAAATGCCGCGTCAGGAGTGGAGATGACATTGATTTAATTATCTCCAGTGGCTCTAAGTCCTATAAAATCAGGCATTGGGCTAGAGCAAAACTGTCGGCACTATTGAACAGTGAAATATGGGAGTTATCCAGAATCAAGTTTTTTTGCTTTCTATCAATAATTTATTCGGCTTGTTTTTTCCATCATTTTAATTTTTTTATTTGAGTGGTTAGAGTATACTTTTATAGTAAAATTCAAAATTTAAAATATCATCTCTCGCTTGGAATAGTTTAGAGTAAAAAGTGATCTATAATTGGACAGACATCATCGTTTCTTTAGTATCGCATCGAGAGCGATCAACTTCATCCTCGAATCCAAGGTCAGCAATTCACAGGTCTAAACCTTTTCGTCAAGCAGGCTTGAACCTTGGCAGTGCAGTAATGTTTGTTTCCACAGCTTGAAGTGATTGTGTAGCAGCTATTTCTGCTCGATCGCTCTCAGCCTCCTGACTCAGGAAAAATGTGCCCAGCGTTGCTGTCAAATAACCACCTAGCGCGATCGCACAAAATGCCAGCAAAAAACAAAGCACCTGTCCTTGGGCTGTTCTAAGAAATTCGCACTCAAACGCATTAATGCTAGCGGATCCAGTTATGGTGACTATAGCGATCCTAAATCATTTTATATGTAAAAGTATAGCAACCGCCAAGGCGGTTAGAACGCTGTGCTGAGGACATCTTCCAGAGCATCTCGAAGACAGCTAAATCTATCGGTTTGTTAACGAATGCGACTTTTTTGCCCTGACCATCCTTGCTCAATTTTGTTTAAATCTGGCGAATAATGTGCCAAATAGAGCAATCGACATCCTGTGGATTGAATTATCTCTTGAATACGTCCACCTTTGTGGAATGTTGTATTATCTGCTATCACTACTGGTCTAGGTTTTAATACTGGTACTAAACAAGTTTCTAGCCAGATTTTAAATACACTTCGATTACAGGCTCCGTCTACAGTAAATGGTGCTAATAATTTCCCATTACACTCCCGCCGTAATCATATTTATTCGTCCTCTTCTTCTTTTACCACTTTTCAGTGCTTCAAAGCTGTCACCTATCTCATTATATTCATACCCATATTCATCTCGGTCATCCATTCCTGACTCATCTATATAGACTCCTTTTTCTTGGCTATACCTGGCTAACTGTTCTGTGAATTTTTGGCGTTTCTATTCGCACCTTTCTCAATATCCATAAGTATTTTTTACGAATAAAACCAATTTTTTCTAAGGCTTTTGAGATTGTTCGATCGCTAATTTCCTCAAACCATAGTTATGCCATCTCTACTTGTGTTTTATCCCCATGCGCCCTCACAAATTCTTTAAATTGTACCCCCTGCAGTAATTTTATGACCATTACCCAACGGTTGATTGGGCAATACTTCAACCCCCCCTGTTTGGGCAAGTCGTTTTAGCCAGAGACCGATCGTGTTGCGACTAATATTGAACAGTTGACTGGCTTGAGTAATCTTCAAGCCATCGACTTTGATAGCGGGTATCACCTTTTGACGAAAGTCGTAACTGTAGGGCTTGGGCATAAGTTGTACGCTCGCACGCGAACAATTGGGACTACTTACAGTTTATGCCATAACCACCTTGGCGGTTGCTATATCCAAGAAGTGCACGATGTTGAATTACATATTTTTTATGGTAGGCAAGGAATTGATTCTTTAATTAATTCACCTTATCTTAAAAAAATTCGATACTTACCCGATAAAAAGCAAAAAAATTTACAACTTTTCGAGCAGGAAAATGTCTATGAACATGGCAGTATTGGACACAAGGAGTTAGTGGAAGAATTATTCAAATCAGGTATCTGGGTTTATCCTTGCCATACTGCTGCGGGGATTTTCTGTATTAGTGCTTGGAAAGCGCAAGCTGCTAGTTGTGTTCCTGTGGTGACAAGTTATGCAGATTTAGATGACACTGTAAAATTAAATATTAGAATTAATGACTCTGCGGGTAATGAGGAAACTAATAATGCTTTTATTACAGCAGTGATTAACTTGGTAAAAGCTCCTGAAAAACAACAGTATTTAATACAGGAAGCATTAGCTCTTAAAGATTCCTTTGGCTGGAATACAGTCGCTCAACAATGGGAGCAGGAGTTTATATACGCTGAAATTAAGTAGAAAATAATGAATCAACAACCCGCCTTTTGAATGTGGTTCAGGCTTCAGGTGATTCAGGCACCATACAACCGCTATCTTTAAGCCATCAAGATAGTAAAAACCTCCTGCTTATTTACAGTTTTTTTGACGCAATGGATCGAAGCCAGCCACTTCTGCCAGGGTATAAAGTGGCCGGCCCTTCACCTCCTCGTAAATCCGCCCTATATACTGGCCCAAAATCCCAATACTCACCAATTGTACCGCCCCCAAAAAGAAAACTGCCATCATCACAATTGTCAAACCAGTTAAGGCAGAGTTTGGATAAAAAAGCCGCCAGTACAAAATCAAAAAAGCCATTAACACTGATATAAATGCAGCAAACAACCCTAAATAAATCGAAAGTCGGAGGGGAACTTTTGAAAAAGATACTAAACCATTCATCGCTAAACTCAAAGATTTTCTGAAGGTATACTTAACCTCGCCTGCAAAGCGCGGATCACGTTCAAACTTAACTGCGGTTTGTTTAAAACCAATCCAAGCGCGCAATCCCCGAATGTAGCGGTTACGTTCTGGCATGGCGTTGAGTACATCCACCACGCACCTATCCATCAAACAAAAATCTCCCGTATCTATGGGAATATCCACATCAGCAAGATTCCGCAAAATTCGATAATACATATAAGCTGGCAATCGCTTAAACCAACCTTCTTGACGGCGTTGAGTACGCTGAGCGTAAACAACTTGATAGCCCTGCTGCCACTGTTCTACCATATCTATAATTAGCTCTGGTGGGTCTTGCAAATCACCGTCCATGATGACTACCACTTGACCTCTAGAAAAGTTTAAACCAGCAGTTACAGCTATTTGATGACCGAAATTGCGGGCCAAACTGAGGTAACAAATCCGTGAGTCTTTTTCGTGCAATTCTCGCAAAAGTTCCAGAGAGCGATCGCGGCTTCCATCATTGATTAAAATTAATTCTACTGGGGCGTCCATTCGATCCATCACGGCACTAATTCGCCGATACAATTCAGCGAGATTTTCTTCTTCGTTATAGATAGGAATTACCAAAGAATACGTAGGTGTATCGTTCATTGCAGTTTCTGTTTTAAAATCGGCTTTTTAACCGTTAAATCAAAAGTTTCTTTTTACCCAAACACCCTGGTCACTTCAGGAAAGAGGCTCGGCACGTAATTTCGCTTTTTGAGCCAGACAACAGCAACCCACAAAATAGTAGCTTGCCAAAACTTATCTATTTTGTTAAATACGAAAAATAAAATATACCATAAGACTGACACACACCAATCATAAACATCTGTTATCATAGATGTTTAGTCAGAATATAAAAATTACAATCATAACCCATAGATTCAAAATTGCATGACAAATTCTAATGATCTTTGGCAAGCAAATCAAGACTTAAGCGAAGCCTGTCTGCAACATCCCTTTGTCAGAGGCATTGCTGACAGCAGTCTCCCTCAAAATAGTTTTGCATATTACGTTGCACAAGACGCATTTTTTCTGGGAGCATTTGCTCGCGCTTACAGTATCGCTGCCGCAAAAGCACCTGACTGGGAGGGATTTGAAATCCTTCACAATCTCGGTAGTGGCGTTTTAGAAGAACTTCGTTTGCATCAAGGATATGCAGCCAAATGGGGTGTAAACTTGCAAGAGGCAAAACCGGGAATCGCTACCCGCCGCTACACAGATTTTTTATTAGCGACAGCCTGGGGAAGTGGTGTAGGTTTGACAGCCGCCGCGATGACTCCTTGCTTGCGGTTGTATGCTTTTTTGGGACAGCAGCTAGCTAAACCTAATATACCGGAACACGCTTTTAGCGACTGGATTTCCACCTATAGCAGCCCGGATTTTGAGATTTTAGCAAAACGGCTGGAAAGTTTGGTCGATCGCTACGCAGATGCTGGGCCAGAAGTAGAAGCAACCTATCGCTACGCTATGCTATGTGAAAGAGACTTTTTTCAGGCAGCTTGGGAAATAGAGTAAATTAAGTTTCTGCCAAAAATATGGAAAACTATCCTAAGTTACCTACGCCCACGCAGCAAATTTAACAGCCATGTACAGCAGGAATGTGCCAAATAATGTCATAACAGCATATCCCCAACGAGGCTGACTACTCAACACTAAACCGAGTCCCATCGAGAGCAACACAATGCCGTAAGCGTAGCGATGAACCGATTGCAGAGCACCGGAGTTTATCAGTAACGCTAAAGAGCAAAAACCGAAATAGAGGACTGTAATGCTCAGCCTTTTTCCCAAGTACGACAACAAATAGCCACCGCCCAAAGCCATCGCAAATTTACTATAGCAATCCTTGCAGGAGTCGTAAATGTTTTACCCCACCCTAGCCTTCCCCTTACTAAGGGGAGGGAGTAAGAAATTCACAAATGATTTAGGATCGCTATAACAGCTTGCAACCACCAATAATAACCCCAAGAACGCCTAACTATTAATTAGTGCACCTGCTAATTCCACTTGCATTCCCAGAGTCGTCAACCCACGCATCAGCAAAAAAAATAGCGGATAAAAAACTACAGAATTCTGCTGCTCGTCCTCTGCATAGCTGTAGCCTAAATTACAGGTTTCGACGTACCATTTATCGTCCCAGTGTGAAAACAGTTCCCAGCCGCTTTTGGGAAGGAAGCCACTGACAAAACTAAGAGGTGGCCGTCAGGGATACACGGGCGGGTTCTTGCAGACTAAAGGAGCAATTACCTGCATCCGGATCGCCATTATTGATCGGCTCAGAAACCACATAGCAATTACAAAAATTAACCCGTTCCGGCTTTTGGAGCGCGGATGGCGCGGAATTACTTCTAGTCCTAAATCCCTATTTTTCATGGCTAAAACAGCGCAAGAGTGTTGATTTAAAATTAAAGTATTGTCCGCTGCCGAGCGATCGCCAAATATATACGTAAGTACAGCGTGCTACTAATTTTAACGTCCGAGTTTATTGGGAATCCCTTCGCAACCACCGGGAATAGTCTCTCTCGACTTCGCTCCGCACCAAGCGCAGCAGTAATAGCGTTGCTCCTCCGACAGCCGCTTGACACCGGTGAAATCAACATGTTCAACCACAGCACCGGTATGTTCACCCGTTTGATAGTTGGGAAATTCGGTACGGCTGCGGGGAGATGCAGTTTCTGCCGAGCCGTAGAATAAGGCGGCTGCTCTCAGGTCGGCACGAGCGAGATTGGCGTCGTACAAGACAGCGCGCGAGAGGTTTGCTTTCACTAAATCGCACTTGCTGAGATTGGCGCGGACGAGGTTGGCTTCGCTCAAATCCGTCCACCGCAAATCGGTGCCAGCCAGGTCAGCACCCGCTAACATGACATTGAGATCGATAACGCGGATACCGTGATCTCTATCTTCAGCGTAGCCACCGTCGCCGTCAAGGATGGGGCGGCCTAAAAGCCGATCGCGCTTCAGCGGAGTAACCAATCTCGACTGCGACAAAAACCGGAGAATTTTAGCTTTACCTTCAGCATCTACACTGCTCATAATCGCGGCGGTGCGGCCTTCTGCGATCGCCCTTTCCTGCGGCCAGTCTTCCAAAAACCCTTGTTCGTCAAGGGCTAAGTCCGAAACCCCTTGAAAATAAGCATCGATCGTTTGCTGCTGCGTAATTCGATTTTGCTGAATCGTCAAATCTTTCGATATCACGTACTGCCGCCAAGCCACGTAAACGCCCAAAATTGCGATCAAAATTTGGCCCAAAGCGCCGATCAACTCGCCGAGAGCGCCGATGGCGTCCCAGTTGATTTGGATATTGCGGCCTCCCGGTTCAGTATTACTACCGCTGAGCATCAGCAAGCCAACAATCCCAGCTAAAAGCCCGAAGCAAGCGACGATCAGCGTGCGCCAAGTTGGCGGAATTACCTGCACCCAGATTTTGCCCCAACTCGGCCACATTAGCCGCAGCGATATGCCGATCGCACCGACGGCGCCAATTAAGCCCAGCCAAATGTTGTCATTGGCCAGCCCAAAAATCATCGCTGCGATCAACCCCAGCGTCAGCACTGACCCCGACTTCTCAGGAGTCGTTTGTTCCGGCTGCTGCGGCAATAAAATCTTGCGAGTTGGAGGCGACGGCACCGGTTTTTCGGGTTCAGCAGTAGCGACGATTGTCGCTGCTTCTGGTGGCACATTAGGGTTCGCACCGTTGAGACTTTCTACAGTTACGTTAGATTCAGGGCGATTGGGTTGAGAAGAGTTTGGTTCTGGTGTCATGCGTTGAGGCAAATTCTAACTGTGGCTGGTCAATAAAACGATTTTAACCAACGCCGGACAATTCTAGAGAGCATTAAAATAGAAAAATCCACCAATTGCACTCAAAAAGGTAACATAATATGACCCTGGTGCTGCCCAATCTGCAAGGCAAACAAATGGGTCAAGTTCTTACAACAATCACCATAACCAATCGCATCGATCAAGTCCTAGCTGAGCGTGGGTTCATTCCTGCGGGTGAAATTCGTTCATTAACTCTCGATAAAGTTCTAGTCGATACCGGAGCCACTCTGCTTGCTTTACCAGCTTCCATTATCAGCCAGTTAGGTTGGAGCCAACTTGGAGAAACCAATATACAAACTACTGCGGGGGTGAGGAAAGGGCGGATTTTTCAAGAAGATATTATGCTTGAAGTTGAAGGGCGACAAGCAGTGTTTGACTGCCTGGAAATACCCGAAGGAGTTGATGCGGTTTTGCTTGGCGTGATTCCGATGGAAATGCTAGGCTTAGAACCAGATTGAAAAAATCAACGGCTGCGAGTATTGCCAATGAATGACAAATAAACATATTTTGTGGTTTAGTCGATCGGCGTTTACCGTAGCACAAACATCTCGCCTATGATTCCTATCATATCCAGTCAATTACCAGCCCTCAAAAAAGTTTTATTGAGGACTAAACTTCTGATAAAGCTTTTAGAAGTTTAGTTGTCACTACCAAAGAATTTTATTTCGTTTGTTAGAGGGAAACTAATCTCATGGGTTGTTAATTTCTGGGCTACACAAAAAACTGGTTTTTGGGTAAATACAAGTATTTTGCCCTACATCTAGCGAGCAGAATAAGCCTTGAGCAAATACACGCCAAACGTCCCAAATATCAAAACAATTATCCCCAAAACTAACTCCACACTAAACCTTTGAGCATTGCCCAAAGCCACAAGAATTTACTGTCGCACCACAAACGCCAACAGCCAGCAAATCTCCGCCTTCAGCCAAACCAAAAGGCCTCGCCCCAAAAGATATTGCCGGTGAGCGTTCTCAGAAGTAATCGGTACCGGATATTTAAAAGTATGCGGATAGCGCGATACAGCAGTTAAAACCGCAAAAAGAATCGCAGCCACCGCGGGCATGAGCCAAATCGTCACCTTGTCGCCCCAAGTATCAGGCAGCCCCCCCAAGCCGAAATGAATGGGAATTCCATCAGGCAAAACTGCCCAAAACTTGACGATGAGCAAAATCGCCAGCAAAATCGCGATCGCACCCAAAAGCTCTACCGCCACTACAACAGGCGAAAGCCTCAGAGAAATAACCGGCCGTTGGTTTGGTGTGTTTCCAGTCATGGCTACTTAAAATTAGATTAATATTGAAAACAATAGTATTGGTTCCAATTTCATTCCCCAACAGCTTTCGTTGGGGGTTTCCAAACATCCCGCGAGGTTTTATGACGGCTCAGGTCTTGATTGAAAAGAAAAAGTTAGAAAAACCGCCCCTAACAATACACACATTAGGCGATCGCGTCCTGCGGCAGCCAGCCAAGCGCGTCAAAAGCGTCGATGCAGAAATTCGGCAGCTAGTCCGAGAAATGCTACAAACCATGTACAGTGCAGACGGCATCGGTTTGGCCGCCCCCCAAGTCGGAGTCCACAAACAAGTAATCGTGCTCGACTGCGACCCGGAAAATCCAGCTACACCCCCAATCGTTTTGATCAACCCCACCATCAAAAGTAGCAGCAGCGATATCTGCATTTTGCAAGAAGGGTGTTTGAGCATTCCGGGAGTTTATTTAGAAGTCAAACGCCCAGAAGTCATTGAAGTCTCCTACCGAGACGAATACGGCCGCCCACAAACCCTGATAGCAACAGAGTTACTGTCGAGGGCAATTCAGCACGAAATGGATCACCTCAACGGAGTGCTGTTTGTAGACAGAGTAGAAAACAAGCTCGCACTGAATGAAGCATTAGTCAAGCATAAATTTTCCCCAAAGGCAGTAAAATCAGTATGATGGCAGGAACTCCGAAAAGTGGTTTACTCTTAGCTCTTTCGTGCATCACTGCGATCGCGGCAGTCGGCTCAATTTTTGAGCTGTCATCGGGAGAAGCTCAACTGGGCAATTTAGTCACGGGCATCATCCTTGCTCTGAGCGTACCGCTAACTGGCATATTTTTCTATGCAGCCGTTCAGGATGCCAGGGCCAATCTATAAGCAGAGTTATTAGTCATTAGTCATTAGTCAGCAGTTATGAGTAATTAGTAATTAGTCAGCAGCTAACAACCAATAACTGTGGAATAAAGACTGCTCAAAAATAACCTCAGCTAACAGCTCGCGAGTTCATGACTAATGACTCATAACTCATGACTAATGACTCATAACTCATGACTAATGAAATCGGATTTCTGCGACAAGTGCCAGCCAAAGACGCTGTGGGAAACCCAGCATCTCAGTACCAACTTTCTGAAGAAGGGGAATTGGTCATCGGACGCGATCGCAATTGTCAAATAGCTTTAGAGTCGATGGGTCACGGCATGGTTTCTCGTCGCCACGCCACGATCCGTCCCTTAACTCAAGGTACTTTGACGAGATGGGAAATTTGCGACCTCAACAGCGCTAATGGAACTTATATCAACGGAAAAAAGCTCTCTGGCTGCCAAACTTTAGAAACAGGCGATCGCATCAGTCTCGGCCTTGACGGCCCTGAATTTATATTTGAATCTCCCGTAACCCCTTGCCAAAATCAACCCGGATTCCCAGCAGCACAAACGGGCAATTTTGCTGGTAGCGAAAAAGATGCTCTCACTTTAACTCAATTATTCCCCATCGCCTCCACTGGCAAACAATTAAGCCAAAAAGCTTACCTATATCCAGGTATTGCCACAGTTATTGTTGTCGTGTCAATGTTTGTCGCGGTTGGAAATTCCGCAGCATTCAACTTGCTGCTGTCAGCTTACCTCGCCGGCGCGGCTTACTACTTTATCTATCAACTGTGTGGCAAACACAAGCCTTGGTGGGTATTACTTGGTTCGGCGTTAGCTACAGTCCTGATTGTGACCAGCCCCTTATTAATTGGATTTATATTAGTATTTAGAGAAATTTTGCCCGGCCGCCTGCCAACCGAAGGCGAAACAGTCAGTTTTTTGCCTTTTTTGACCCGAATGTTTTTCGGGGCGGGTCTAATGGAAGAATTGCTGAAAGCCCTGCCCGTTTTGGGAGCGATGTTACTGGGAAATTGGCTGCGAAATCCGTGGCGCGATCGAATCGGTGTTTGGGAACCTTTAGACGGAATTCTGTTAGGAAGTGCTTCGGCAGTCGGCTTTACACTGTTAGAAACTCTGGGACAGTACGTTCCCAATGTCATCCAAAATGTCACCCTGCAAGCAGGGGCGGAGGCGGGACAATTAGTAGGATTGCAGTTGCTAATTCCCCGCATTTTGGGTTCCGCCGCCGGACACATGGCTTACAGCGGCTATTTGGGATATTTTATCGGTTTGAGTGCCCTCAAACCTAGGAAGCGCTGGCAAATTTTGGGCGTCGGCTATTTCAGCGCTTCGGCACTTCACGCTTTGTGGAATGCGTCGGGAGCCGTCAGCGTACTTTTGCTAGCCTTGGTGGGAGTTTTGTCCTATGCGTTTTTGGTAGCTGCGATTTTGAAAGCTAGAGCTCTGTCTCCCAATCGAGAGCAAAATTTTGCAACTCGAATATTCTTTTAAAAGTGACTGCTAAGTGCTTAATTGTTGAGGTGCGATCGCACCTCAAACTGCCATTTTTTTCTTGTGTTTTAACCAGGTTAAACCTGCCAATGCTAAAGCTGCAGACCCTGCGGTGAGAGGTTCGGGAACTGGTTCTGGTTCGGTATTCACTAGGGTGTAGGAAACAGGGGTATCACGCACGATCGATCTGGCAACTAGATCTACACTATCGTCTGGGCGTATAATATATACGTCCTTATACCCCCAGAAAAAAGATGTCCACATATCAGAGGACAGTCCGTTCGTAGCCATAGACCAAGATGCGCCGCCACTATACGTGAAGGAAAAAGGGGCTCCTGGTTCGTCTGGAGGACTGATATATTCTCTGATCACTTCGTCGCTGCCACCTGCTTGCAGTCCGCGAAAAGCCCCTTGATAAAATAAAACTGTAAACCCTGCCAAATCGTAGTATTCTTTGGCTTCTCCACCTCCATAATCAGTAAGATTGAGAAAAGTCTCTAATCTTCCCTCAGATACTGCAATTTCTTCAATTCCTATTCCTGTAAGCGAGGAGTTATTCAACTTAAAAAAGCCGCTAGCTTCACCATTTTCTACTTGGAAATTGTAGGTGACTGCGGCGGCTTGTGCTTTGTCTACTCCTACGAATGACACGGCTGAAAACCAACTTAAAATTGTGCTAGCGATCGCACTTCCTAATCTGGGCCTTTGTTTTTGAATCATTATTTTTTATTAAACTTTACGTAAGTCTAGTTTATTTGAGTGAGCAATCGCCCGTAATTATCCGCATTCTTAAAGTAAATTTTTTTGAAGTCAAAGATTACTGAATGTAAGTAACCGAAGTAATACGGATGGATCATCTGTTGTATTTGTATAATTTATGACTTTCACTATTACTTGTGAACAGAAACCAGAAAAATGTTTGATCGTACTCGCCAAATATTCCGATCGGTTTGTGTTGTTGCGGTGCAGCAGACGATCGTCCCAAGGCACATACATATTTTATGTATTTTGTCAATACGCAATTTCCAGACATTTGACGCCTGTATTCTGCCCTTGTGTATGACGAGCTTCTGCTGGATTGGCTGATGCGATAATCGCAACTGAACTTAGAAATTCTTCACAAATAGTTTGACTGTGGTACTATCTGGATGGCTGTGAGTAGCTGAGGGAAGCCAAGGGGCTTGATTCCTGTGGTGGTGGAGGAGAATCCAGGAGTGCTAGATAGGATGTCATTGGGATACGCAAACGTTTTCGCCCAGCGAAGTCAACTCGAACCCCTCCGCATTGGGGTGATTGGGGTTGGCAATATGGGCCAGCATCACACGCGAGTTCTGAGCTTGCTAAAAGATATCGAACTCGTGGGTGTTGCAGACATAAATGTAGAGCGGGGAATAGATGTAGCAAGCAAATACCGGGTTCGCTTCTTTGAAGACTACCGAGATTTGCTCGCCCACGTAGATGCAGTTTGCGTCGCCGTTCCAACTCGCCTGCATCACCCTGTGGGGATGTCTTGTCTCCAAGCGGGTGTTCACGTTTTAATCGAAAAGCCGATCGCGGCTAGCATTGCCGAAGCCGAATCTTTGGTTAACGCGGCTGCTGAGGCCCACCGGATTTTACAAGTGGGTCACATCGAGCGCTTCAATCCAGCTTTTCAGGAACTCGGCAAAGTGCTGAAAACTGAAGAGTTACTGGCATTGGAAGCTCACCGGATGAGTCCCTATTCCCAGCGGGCTAACGACGTATCGGTAGTTTTGGATTTAATGATCCACGACATCGACTTGCTTTTGGAATTGGCAGATTCCCAAGTGGTGAAGCTGACGGCCAGCGGCAGCAGGGCCTCAGATTCAGGTTATTTAGACTACGTGACAGCGACGTTGAACTTTGCTAACGGCATTGTCGCCACCCTGACTGCCAGTAAGGTGACGCACCGCAAACTCCGTTCAATCGTGGCTCACTGCAAGAATTCTCTGACAGAGGCAGATTTTCTCAACAACGAAATCTTGATTCACCGACAAACAACCGCCAATTACGTGACGGATTACGGTCAGGTGCTTTACCGTCAAGATGGGTTGATCGAGAAAGTTTACACCAGCAATATTGAACCGCTCCACGCAGAATTGGAGCATTTTATTAATTGCGTGCGGGGTGGAAATCAGCCTTCTGTAGGAGGAGAACAAGCTCTCAAAGCTCTGCGGCTTGCGAGTTCGATCGAGCAAATGGCTCTCGACGGTCAAGCTTGGTATCCGAAAGAGCTAGAGTCTACTTTGCAAGTTAGCTAAATCGAGACAAATCGTGTCGTTTCCGGGTGCTTTTACAGTTTGGGTTTGTTGTTCGTTGAAGATGGTAACTGTTCCCATGCAACCGGATTCGATGTCAGTCGATTTGAGATTGGACAATTCGGCGTGAGAAGTTCGGCGAGTGCGAGCGTCGAGTTGCCCTCAGTCAAACGATTTTAGATCTTAGATTGACTCTGCAGATGAATCTGGGGGCTTGAACTAAGGTTTTAAATTTTTTGCTCTCGACAACAGAAGTCGTGGGCAAGTATCCATTTTTAGGTGAAGTCACGATTTATGCCAAAAAAGAGCGACTATTTGACGACTGATGGTTTTGCTAACTAGCTGATTTCCTTGAGGACTGAGGTGAATGCTGTCTCGATACAACGTTGGAAGTTCGGCCGCACAATTGAAAATGGGAAGAAAATCTATGTAAGTAATTTTCTCTGTTTCTACGAGTTCGGCGAGACGCGCTCTAGCATTGACTTCCCAGTCGCGAGGGCCCGGGCCGCCGAGTTCGCCACGCTTGGGCGTGACGGCTAGCAAAAACTCGACGTTGGCGGATACAGCTATTTTCTGGATTTGGCTAATAGCTTCTAAGTTAAAGCCTACTAAATCGCCGCTTGTAGCTCCGGGTGCTGCCAATTGGCGAGTCGGCGCCGCAGGGAGCAGGTAGCGGCTCAATAACTCTAGCGTAGCCGATCGGGGTTTGCGATCCGGGTAAGATCGATCGCGCCCCACAACCAGAGAACAGGGAGCCGACGCAAACAAATCGTCCGTATTGAGCAGCAAAACCAAAGCCTTTGCCCCAAAAACACCGAACCGCTTGGCGTAAGCAAGTTGATTCCTCGGCCCCCAAGAATTGGCTGAGGCGTTTAAAACTTCAAAATCTGAATAGTTGACTTGTGGACCTAATTGTGTATGGTTCGCCAGATTCTGTACTAGCAGTCTCAAATTCCGAGCCATAATTTCCGAGATCGTATCTGTCTGATGTGTCCACCAACCACCGTTGGCGACAGAATCTCCCAACAGCAAGAGGCGCAGAGTTTCTGGAGGGGGTATGGGGGCGATCGCTCCACTACGCATCGAATACTCGTTAATCTCAATCCGGTTGCTCAAGCGACGCACCTTCTGGTTAGGCGCCAACAAATAGCCGCACTCGGCATCGGCAATGTAAATCAAGGGATTGCCAAAACCCAGCAGCACCCGCAGCAGCACTTCGATTGCTGCTGCGGGTGCTGCGGTGACAGCCAAAATTATGAGAACAACTTCCACCACTTAACCTCGATAGAGAAGGAAAAACCCCTGCCGACACCAAGGTATAAAAAATAATGCAACAGCAGTCAAGCTCTCAACCCCGATTGTAGTCAGTAGATTAAAGATTAAAGATTAAAGTATTGACTCCACAGATGAATCTGGGAAATCTCCCTAAAATCTAAACTTTTTTTGCTTTCGAGGACTCGTGCCTTGAAGCAAGTATCCCTCTTCGAGTGAGGTAAGTAGGTTGTCCTTGTAAAAACTAAAATCTAAAATCTAAAATGTTATGCCGTCGGGCTTTGAGCAACTTTGCAACCCGATTAAGTCAACCGGATCGCCCTCGTGGATATAGAATTCTAGAATATACCGTCAAAATCCGCCGTCAGCCGTCAGTGAACTTGGTGGTTTCAGGAAAATCCGTGGACTTAAAACAAATATTCAAAACGCCGAATCCCATAATCGGTGTCGTACATTTACAGCCTTTGCCAACTTCTCCCCGCTGGGGCGGAAACCTCAAAGCTATTATCGGAAGAGCCGAGCAAGAGGCTACAGCGCTGGCTTCTGGTGGCGCAAACGGTATCATAGTCGAGAACTTTTTCGACGCTCCTTTTGCTAAAGACAGCGTAGATCCGGCTGTTGTAAGTGCCATGACTCTGGTAGTTGAGAGGCTAACAAATCTCGTGACGCTGCCGATCGGCGTTAACGTGCTGCGAAACGACGCCCAAAGCGCGATCGCCATCGCCTCCTGCACAGGAGCTCAATTCATCCGCGTCAACGTCCTCAACGGCATCATGGCTACAGACCAAGGCTTAATTGAAGGCCAAGCTCACCAGCTACTGCGCTACCGCCGGGAATTGGGCAGCGATGTCAAAATATTAGCAGACGTGTTAGTCAAGCACGGGCGCCCCCTAGGCAGCCCCAACTTGACCACAGCCGTTCAAGAAACGATCGGGCGCGCTTTAGCCGACGCCGTGATCCTTTCCGGCTGGACAACAGGCAGCCCTCCCAATCTCGAAGACTTAGAACTCGCGAGTGCAGCAGCGGCGGGAATTCCAGTTTTCATCGGCAGTGGCGCCTCCTGGGAAAACATTTCCACCCTCATGCAGGCCGCTGACGGCGTAATCGTATCGAGTTCCCTGAAGCGAAACGGCCGCATCGAGCAGCCCATCGATCCGATCCGCGTCAGTCAGTTTGTAGAAGCCGCCCGCCGCAGCTTGTCACAGAAAGAGCGCGAACAGGAAAACAGAGACGCTAATGGCTCAAGAGGGCCCACACCGGAACCGGGCAAACTCACAAGTAAAACGTAAAATGGGAATTGTTGACTGTTGACTGTTGGCAGTAGTCATTTGGCAGTTGGCAGTAGTCAGTAGTCAGTAGTCATCAGTCATCGGTCATTAGTTAACAATTAACAGTCATTAGTCAACAGTCAACAGTCAACAATTCCCAATTCCCAAATTACCAAATCAAAAAATGATTCGCCGACGTTCAACCCCTTGGATTCATCGCTGGTCTAGGACTGTGATGGCAGCGATCGCAGCCATAGGCGTCGTAGAAACGGCCTATCTCACGATCGCTAAATTCACGACTGGCTCGGTCATTTGTCCCACCAGCGGCTGCGACAAAGTTCTCAACAGTCCCTACGCTACAGTCTTTGGCACAGTGCCTTTAAGTTTGTTAGGCTGTCTGGCTTACCTGAGCATAGCAATCCTGGCATGGGCTCCCAAAGCTGTAAATCCCGACACCAAGAAAGGACTGCACTCTCAACTAGAAAACAAAACTTGGCCAGCGCTATTTATCATCACCGCTGCGATGGTAATTTTCAGCAGCTATTTGGTGTATTTGATGGCTTTTGAAATTCAGGAACTGTGCATTTACTGCATCACTTCTGCCTTATTTTCGCTGTCGCTGTTTGTGCTGGTGCTAGTGGGACGCGAGTGGGAAGATATCGGACAGTTGGTGTTTACAGGCATTTTGGTGGCAATGGTGAGTTCGATCGGTGCCTTGGGACTTTATAACAGCGTCAACTCACCTGCTCCTACCGTCTCTACCCCCGGAATTTTACCCCCTGTAGTCACTACAACCTCCGGCCCGGCACAAATTGCTTTGGCCCGCCACCTCCGACAAATTGGCGCTAAAGAGTACGGCGCTTATTGGTGTCCCCACTGCCACGACCAAAAAATGCTGTTCGGCAAAGAAGCAGCCAAAATAATTGATTATTTTGAATGTGATCCCAGGGGGCAAAATTCCCGTGCTGAAATTTGCCAAGCTGCTGCTGCGAATGTTAAAGGTTTCCCGACATGGGAGATTAATGGTCAGTTTTATTCGGGGACGCAATCTTTGAATAAACTTGCTGATTTATCTGGTTACACCGGCTCGCGCAACTTTCAAAACTAACAGGAAGTTGGGAGATTTTAGATGACAGATTTTAGATTGATGGGCAGGAAATATCCTGGTTTTTAACTTAGTTTATTCTTAGCTCTTGCTGCGAAATCAATCTAAAATTTGGCATCTATCTATAATCAATAAAAATATAGTAAAAGTTAGTGAGAACAAAAAAAAATTAAACAAGTTGTGGGTTTCTAGTATTTAGATCAGTGAATAACTACTAAAAATTTTACATAAAAATGCAAGAAACCGGGTTTCTGCTTCCAGAGTGATTTTTGAAATGACATATTTTGGTTGCAAAACCCGGTTTCTGCTCTTGCAGCCCGATCGCATCGAAAAACCAAAAAATTGGATAATCTAAAATCTAAAATCGACTTGCCCGCACCGAAAAACCAAAAAATTGGATAATCTAAAATCTAAAATCTAAAATCGACTCGCCCACACCGAAAAACTAAAAAATTGGATAATCTAAAATCTAAAATCTAAAATAGGCTCGGAGATGTAAAACCTATAGGTAGTAGTAGTTTAGATGCTCACAGGGCGAGGCCCAAATCCCCAAAATATGCTAAAAACCATCAAAAAATGGGTCGATAGAGAACGCCGAGTATTGATTACTGCAAGTGCCGTTGCTAGTACGGTCATTGTAATGCGCTGGTTCGGATTTTTTCAGGTGTGGGAATGGGCTGCTTTCGACCACTTTGTGCGCTGGCGGCCGGCAGAAACCATTGACTCGCGCATCGTCATTGTAGAAATTAAAGAAGCTGACTTGCAAAAATACGGCTACCCAATTTCGGATGCTGTATTGGCCCAACTGCTGCAAAAATTGCACGCTGGCAAGCCACGGGCGATCGGCCTCGACGTTTACCGAGATTTGCCAACTCAACCGGGTAACGCAGACTTGCTCAAAACTTTTAAAACTATTCCCAACTTAATCGGCATTGAGTTGATGCCAGACGAAACCAGGCTCGGAGTTCGCCCGCCTCGGGTACTTGACAAGCTCGATCGAATTGGTTTCAACAATGTGGTCATCGACGCTGACTCAAAAGTGCGGCGAACTTTGCTCTATGCTTGGCCCGGAGACGGCAAAACTCATCAAAGTTTCGCACTCAGACTGGCTTTGCTTTACCTCAAAAGCGAAGGAATTTCCCCTCAACCAGCAAGAATCAATCCTAAATACTTGCAGTTAGGCAAGGGGGTTTTTCGGCCTTTTCAACCGAATGATGGTGCTTACGTTCGATCGGACAGCCGTGGCTATCAAATTTTGACCAACCTGCGAGGCCCGCGAGGCAGTTTTCGCACTGCATCGATGAGCGATGTGCTCTCTGGCAAAGTACCCCCTGATTTTGTACGATCGCGCGTTGTGTTGATCGGCTCAAATGCCCCCAGCCTCAGAGACTTTTACCAAAATGCTTACAGTTCCGGTTGGTTTGGTCCTCCCCAGCAAATACCTGGAGTCGAACTTCAGGCTCATTTCTTGAGCCAAATTTTGAGTGCGGCCCTCGACGGACGCGGGGGTATCAATGTCTGGCCAGAGGCTGCGGAGTTGCTGTGGATTTTACTGTGGTCTTGGGCCGGAGCAAAGGTGAGTTGGAATTTGCGATCGGTTGGTCGATCGGCTTACTGTTTATTAAGTATCTGTCTAGGCCTGAGTGCGACTTTATACCTAGTATTCTTAGCAGGTTGGTGGCTACCGTTAATTCCTCCAATCCTCAGTCTTGTGGGTTCTGGCGCAGCAGTTGTGGGTTATCTGGCTCACTTGCAAGAAGAATTAAAACGGTCTAAAGAATTTTTACAATCGCTAATCGATACAATTCCAGACCCCATTTTTGTCAAAGATCGAACTCACCGCTGCGTAGTTTTGAATCAAGCATATTGTCGGTTTATTGGCTATTCTTTAGAAATTTTAACTTGCCGAACCGATTACGATTTATTTCCCCACGCCGAAGCCGAGATATTTTGGCAGCAAAACGAATTAGTATTTCAAAATCATCAGCCGCGAGAAAATGAAGAATATTTTACTGACGCTCACGGAATTACGCATTTGATTGCGACTAAAAGATCCCTACATAAAGATGCTGCCGGCAACCTATTTTTAGTCGGAGCAATTAGAGATATTACCGAGCGCCAACTTCGGGCAAATGCCCTCGAACAAAAAAATGCTGAGCTCAGCCACCAAGCTTATCACGATGCTCTTACCGGCTTGCCCAACCGCCAAATGTTCTACGAATGCTTGCATAAGTCTCTAGAAATAGCCTCCAGCACTCAGGAATTGGTAGCTTTACTCTTTTTAGATTTAGATGGCTTTAAGTCAATCAACGACACTCTTGGACACAATGTGGGCGATTTACTCTTAAAAACAGTTGCCAGTCGGCTCAAAAAATGCTTGCGTGGCAGCGATACAATCTCGCGGTTGGGTGGCGATGAGTTCACAGTCATTTTGCCTGCAATTCCCGGTCGAGAAGAAGCTGCGAAAGTAGCGGAAAAAATTTGCGACGCCATCATGCAGCCTTTTATTTTAGAAGAACATACAATTTCTGTAACTACAAGTATTGGCATTAGTTTATATCCTATTGACGGCCAAGAGCCAGAAATTTTAGTCAAGAATGCCGATGTTGCGATGTATCGTGCTAAGGAACGCGGGAAAAATCAATATTACTTTTATTAATTAAAAGTCATTAAAAACCTAATTCAACTGTAGGTAAAGTACCCACCTTTTGCCTGGGGGGGGGGTGACGACCTGCCCCAAACCCATAGTTAGTAAGGATTGAGCCAACTTGTGGTAAAAAAGGTAATTGCTCAACACCCTTGACAAGAAGACAAGATAGAGATTAGGTAGAGAAATGGAAAAACTGCCCGACCTAAAACAACTATCGAACCAGGCCAAAGAAGCCTTGATAGTGGAGCTATGGCAGGAAATCCAAAAACTCACCGCCGCCTTAGCAGCGAGAGAGGAAGCCAAACCAGAGACCACCCCCAGCAAAACTAGCAAAAATTCCAGCACTCTCCCCTCAAAAGGATTCAAGCCGAACATTAAGCCATCGAAAACTGAGGGGAGCAAAAGGCAAAGAAGCGTAGGCAGAGCAGGAGGGGGAAGAGAACTACATCCCCCTCCCGACCAAGTAATCATCGCCCAACTGAAAAGTTGCCCGAGCGTGTGGAGAGAAAGTCACCGTCGCCACCCAAAAATTGCAGGCAGTCTACGAAAAAATCGAACTACCGCCAATTAAGCCAATCATCACCCGCATCGAACGTTATGGTGGTCACTGCGCTTGTTGTCAAACCGACTATGTTGCCCCTGTACCATTGGGAATGGAACCAGGTTCACCGTTTGGCAGTTCAATTCAAAGCTTAATCACATGTCTCCGTTATACTCATGCCATCAGCTACGAACGGATGTCGGGAATCTTGGCATCCGTTTTTGGGTTAAAGATCTCAGAAGGACCAATCGCTAACCTGTTGGGGAAAGTCAAAACCAGTTTAGACGATCGAATAAGTCACATACTGCAACGATTGCGACAGGCAAAATTAATCTGCTCGGATGAAACGAGTGCCAGAGTTAACGGACAAAACCAATGGGAGTGGGTATTTCAGAACCAGGATATTGGCTTGCATGTCATCCGCCCGAGTCGAGGAACTGGGGTAATTAACGAAGTTATCGGGGAACATCGCCCACAGGTGTGGGTGTCAGACCTATTTAGCGCTCAAAAAAATCACCCAGCAGCACAATGGCAAGTGTGTTTAGCCCACCAACTGAGGGATTGCCAATATGCCATTGATGCTGGAGACAAGATTTTTGCCCCAGCGATGAAGATGTTGTTATTAAGGGCTTTTGTCATCCATCGACGACGCGATAAAATGGACGAGACGAGACTGGACCGATATCGCAAAAATTTACAGGAAAAATTAACCAGAATTTTGAATTTAGCACCACACCAACCGGATGGTATCCGGTTACGAAAACGCTATGGTGAGCTGATTGATAATTTGTTTTTATTTCTGGAAGATGCGGCAATTCCACCCACAAATAATTCTAGCGAACAAGCGATTCGGATGAGTACGATATTTCGCCGTGTGACCAACTGTTTTCGTTCAGAATGGGGGTGAGATTTATTTGCGGCTGTTCGTTCAGTTGTGAATACTGGTCAAAGGCAGGGCTTAACTGCTTATCAAGCTATTCAGCAAGCCCTCTCTATTCATGGCTCCCTTTTTTCCCCTAGTTGAGCAATTACATTAAAAGATAGGCAGCAGAGTTGTTACACGCTTGCCTATCCAAAAAAATAATGATACTAAGATTTTACCAGAGTCATTTACAAAAATACCTGACGCCATCTCAGTTTTTGGTGATGACAATTTTGCTATCCTTGATGCAATCAGAAAAACAAGTGAGATTAGAGAGGTTCTCCCGAGTATTTCCCTGTCTAATTACAGCCTCATGTCGGCGACGTAAATTACAAAGGTTTTTAGATTTACCGAACTTAACGATTGAATTAATTTGGTTCCCATTAATTACTTATTGGTTGACAATTTATTGCCGTGTTGGTACTCGCTTATCAATTGCAATAGAGCGCAGCCAATGGGGCTGTATTAATTTGTTCATGGTTAGCTTAATCTGGGAGCGAAGAGCAATTCCATTATACTGGTCATTGTTACCCAAATTGGGCAGCAGCAACTTCGAGTCACAAACGAGAAATCTACAGCAAGTTTTACCATTATTTTCAGAATATAAAGTTATCGTTTTAGGAGACCGTAAATTTTGTTCGAGTGACCGAGGAAATTGGCTGAAGCAAAAGGGTGTGTCTTTTTGCTTAAGACTGAAGAAAAATCATTGTATCGAAACAGAGCATTTAGTTTGGCAGCAATTAGATGAATTAGGAATAGTGCCGAGAACCTCTTTATATTTTCAAGGTAAAAGAGTGAGAAAAACTCAGCCGGCTACTGGATTTGATGTTGCTTGTAAGTGGAAAAGAAACTCTGGGGCATGGAAGCTTGATGAAGTGTGGTTTATTCTGACAGATTTAGGTTCATTGCAGGCAGCTATCGATGCTTACAAGCAACGGATGGGTGTCGAAGAAATGTTTCGAGATTGTAAAACAGGAGGCTACGAGCTGGAAGGAACTAGCTTAAAAGGCAACCGACTGATTAACATAATTCTGCTGATGACACTCGCCTATAGTTTGGCAATATTTGAAGGTACTGAACTTCGGAACAAGCAGGTAGGGAAATATGTATGTCGGCGTCAATAACCTAAAAAAAGATATCGAAGACGGAGTACATTTGGTGTAGGCGCAAGATGGAGAAAAGTGGGTTAATTATCTCGAACAATATTCTTTGGAAGTGGAACAGTTAATGAAGTCAACTCGAAATAAACGTCGCTTTTATCAACAAGGTATGCGGGCTGCAACCCTGATTCGGTCTATCTCCTAGGCCTCTTTGTCACCCCCCCCCAGACCTTTTGCTTGATCAGTCATTTGTAACTATTCAATTTTTTATCTAAAATCTCAATTATTTTAGACAAAATTTGAGCCATTTTTAGATATCAAACCCTAATAGGGTTGTGAGGGGGATATTATTTTAGGCGTCCCCTGTGTAGCTAACTTAAAAAAATAGCTCGATTCTTAAAATGTAAGCCCTCTAGGCTTTTTGAAACCGTTCAAGAAAATGTCCAAAGTAGTGAAACCTCAAATTTCAACTCCTGTAATTTAAAATCCTCTAATTTGTCATCTGCCATTAGATATATTTAGCAAAACATAAAACTTATGAGAGTAACTTGCCGTCTCATATAAATGTTACAAAATCTTAAAATAAATTCCCACCTGAAACCAGATTTAAATTGCCAAAAAGCTCTGATGTAAAAAAAATTATCTAAACTTATGAAAGTTAATTAAAGTAAATGTAAAGATATCAGTGGAAATACGGAAATTGATAGATATAATAGGTGGTACAGACGTGGATCTATTGCAGTGATTTGAATAAGGGTGTGAATACTATGCGTACTTTGATTCAGCTTACAACAACGGCAACCCTGGCGGCCTGCCTGCAAGTGAATATAGTCGGCACCGCAAATGCGGCTCGAATTGCGAGCAACTCAACTAGCAATTTCACAAAAGTCCGTAGCGCGGGCGAGAACCCAACGCCATCGACTCCCAGAGTTTGGACAGTTACATCAACATCTAGGTTTGCAAATCCCCAAAAATACGAACCACCCCCGAACGGGAACCCCGAAAGTGACGGTACGGGGACGCGCTGACCCCAAATTTTCAATAAATTTTCAATCTTCTATTCGCGGAGATTTGTACCAATTCGATTGGTTAATTAAAGTATGGCTGCACCAATCCGGATCGGTGAGGGGATAGTCCACTCGGTAATGGCCGCCGCGACTTTCGGTGCGAAACGCAGCACTTTTGACAATTAAATAGCCAATATCCAATAAATTCCCCACTTCTCCCCAATTTCGCAAAATTGAGCTATTCTCCGCCTCAGCAGGGGAAAAATCAATAATTTGTCCGGGCTGTAAATTATCAAGCGTTTGACTCAAAGGCAATGAAGCAAATTCTTGCCGCCAAATCTCAATTTGGACGATCGCACTTTCCAAATCGCGTTGTCCCCGGCAAATTCCCGCACTCTGCCACACTAAATTCGGCAATTCGACCCGCAACTTTTCGATCGCCTCAATGTCCTTTTCAGAAATCGATTTTTCCAAGATTTCCCCCGCCTCGAACTGATCGGCGAATGCCTCGGACCTTCCACCTTCTAGCTGCAAAAGTCCCATTTGCGCACCAAAAACCAGACATTCCAGCAGCGAATTGCTCGCCAACCGATTAGCGCCGTGTACCCCCGTGCTCGCAGTTTCTCCCACCGCGTACAAACCCGGAATCGAAGTTTGGTTAAACTTGTCAGCGACAATTCCTCCCATCCAGTAATGGGCCGCGGGCGTCACGGGCACCGGTTCGGAAAAAATATCAATTCCCCAATCAGCGCACACTTGAATAATATTCGGAAACCTGTAGTGCAGTCGATCGACCGCAATCGGCCGCAAATCCAGCCAAACATGAGGTTCCCCCGTCTTTTGCAAGTGGCGGAAAATAGCGCGGCTGACAACATCCCGAGGGGCGAGTTCCCCGCTGGGGTGAGAGTCAAAAGCAAAGCGATATCCCTTACTGTCAACCAAATGAGCTCCTTCTCCCCGCACCGCTTCGCTAATGAGAAACCGAGGCGCGCCCGCTGTGCTCAGCGCCGTTGGGTGAAACTGCACAAATTCTAAGTCTCGCAGCAGCGCCCCGGCGCGCCACGCAATTGCCACGCCGTCGCCGGTACTTACCGACGGATTGGTCGTTTGAGCAAAAACCTGTCCGCCGCCGCCTGTCGCCAGCACCACGGCTTTGGCACGCAGCCACTTGACTTGTGAGCCACAAATCGAGCTAATCCCCTGGCAGCGCCCGGTTTCGTCTAGCCACAGACTCAAAGCAAAGGCAGGAGATACGAGTTGAATGTTTTTGCGGCTCAATACTTTTGCTGTCAGCGTAGCGATCACGGCTTTGCCCGTAGTGTCGGCGGCGTGGAGAACTCGGCGGCGGGAGTGGGCTGCTTCTAGGGTGAGGGCTAAATCTGGGCCGGTGCGATCAAATGCAACGCCCATTTTCACTAGGGAGTCAATGCAGGCTGAAGCTTCCTCAACTAAAAATTTCACCGCATCCAAATCGCAAAGACCGGCTCCTGCAGCCAGTGTATCGTGAACGTGCAGCGCTGCGGAATCTTCAGGGGCGATCGCCGCCGCAATCCCTCCTTGGGCCCAATCGCTTGCAGAAACAGGCAGGGTATTTTTATTGATCAAGCCCACCTGCAAATGTTCTGGCAGGCAAAGTGCCGTGTACAAACCCGCCGCGCCAGCACCTATTACCAATACGTCAAATTTGTCAGTCATAAATCTGCCGCCAGTCAATTTTAGATTTTAGATTTTAGATTTTAGATTTTAGAATTGAGTCTACAGAGGAATCTGGGGACTTGAACTAATGTCAGTCGATCGAGCTTATATTTTAGATTTTAGATTAAAGAATTGAGTCTACAGAGGAATCTGGGGAACCCGCTTATTTCAATCTAGGGAATTTTTGCAGGCTTTTGCCCAATGGTGGTTGAAAGTAAGTCTCCAGAAATTAAAGGCAGAAGTCATCAGCCTATAGAAAAAAAATCTTTTCTTTCTGCCGAATCCTTCTGCCCAATGACTTCTGCCTTCAAATGAGACCCGCTGCTACCTAGTCGTAGAGACCATTATTCAACCGGTTGTCTCCTTCAATAAAGACTGATTCAACATCAGTTACGGTGAATTTGTCCATGTTAGCTTGCAGCACTTTTTTCTGAGCATCCGTCAAGTCTGAAATATTGAGTACGTCCTCAACATTTTCGTAAGGAGCATTCTTAATAATTAGTCGAGCTAAAGTGGGATACAACCCTCGAAATTCCCGAAAGTCCCGGACGGCGCTGTTGTTCAAATCAAGTTTTTTGCCGTATTCTGTGGCAAGCTTCTCATCGGCGCGATTGGTTCTAGCCGGAGCTTCAACAGCTAGGAGCGAGGATGATGGCAAGACGATACGGCTTAATGACGCCGCGATCGCGCTTTGGTCTCCAGCCCATGCAAAGCAGCCCAGCACTAAGCCCAATACTGCCAATAGACGACCCAATCGTTTCATGAAGTTTTGTCTCCCAATTTCATACACAGCATTTATGTAGAGACTACCATTTTGCTTATGCAGTTTTTCAGATAAATCCGCAATAGGTAGAGGGATGTTATAAACTTTACATCTGCATCTTGACAAAAATGACGATATATGATAGTAGCCGAGTTCTAAGCATCCCAGGAAAATTTATAAAAGGCAGTCCAAATTAAAAACTCGGACTACCCTTTTCAAGGGTTAATTTTTGCCCTGCACCCCATTTTTTAGCTATCGAGAACTCTTTCCTTTCCTTTTGAGAAAAGCGTTCAAGTCAGCATAAGTACCAGCATAAGTCAGGCTGGGAGTGTCGTAACCCTTCAAAGCCACGGTGTGCGGCTCGAAAGCACCCTCGGCCCCCAATTGCGTCAGGTATTTGTAGGTCGTTTCTCCCACAGCGATATCCTTGCCGAGTTGCTTAGTGCAAGATTCAAGGCGAAATGCTGCGTTTACAGTATCTCCCAGAGCGGTATAGTCCGATCGGTCGCTGCTGCCAGAATTTCCCACCATTGCATAACCAGTATTGATTCCGGCCCCGACTCGCAAAGGAAAAGGTAGGGGGTAACGGCTGCTGAGTTCGTCTGTTGCCTTGTGCAATTCGCTCAAAGCTTGGCAAATGCGCATCATTTCCTCGCTGCTGACACCGCTGGTTTTGTGGAACCAGACGGCCATGATGGCATCCCCGATGTATTTGTCCACCCAACTGCCATGTTCGCGAATAATCTGTCCTGCTTTGCGGAACCAATTGCCTATGACTTCTGAGAGGAGGGTTTCGTCTAGCTGTCTAGTCAAAACTGTAAAGTCTCGGATGTCCATTACCATGACGCTAATCAGGCTACGCACCGTCAAAGTCGCCGTAAAATCTTCAGAGTCTGTCTCGTGTATTGGATCGTGTCGGTGTCCGGCGGTTGGGTTGTAGAAGTCCAGTTCGGTTTGACCGAAAATAATCCGATCGCCATTTCTGAGAGTTACAGGAATACTGACCCGTCGCCCGTTGACAAAGGAACCATTGCGGCTGCCCAAGTCGATCAGGTAGAACTCTCCTGTCTCCATCTGCTGTAACATCGCGTGATTACGGGAAATCCAGCGATCTGTCAGTACAAAATTATTGTCATCGCTCCGCCCTACTGTCCAGCAATTGCTGCCGGAGAGCGGCAAGTAGCGATTGCCGCCTTCTGTGCGAAGTACCATATGTGGATTGGGTTGCACTCGTCACAACAGTCCTAGAAACGACACAAAATTAACCGATTTGAGATTTGAGACTTCAGATTTTAGATTTTTTAGTCCATCATCGATGCACCTAGCCCCTGCAGGATTTCAGAACCATAAATTCGATCGAGCGAGCGAAGGTATTTATGATTCGATCTACCGAAGCAGCCAGTAAAAACATACTGTCTACCAAGATTGTACCTGATAATACTGCCTGCCCCAGAGCGGAGACAACTTTTATTTATTTTGATGGGCCCGAAAAAAGTGGGAAAATGGCTCTCTGACTAGGCTGCTAGCGTGTAAACACAAGTCCAAAATCTTGCCACACTATTCCTGAAACCCAAGTTTCGCATGAATCTCAGAAAGGAAGCTTATTTTCATGAATTTTAAGTTATTGATTCGGCCAAACGAGAAATCAAGATTCTAGGAAACAGGGTTTCTACAATATGGGTCAGCGATCGACTTGTCTGTATAAGGTAGAGCTAGGCGGGGGGTAGGGGGGTAAGCTGGTATGCAGATCCAGAGTTCTGTGCACTACTCCCTCTGGTGTAAGCTTCCAATTTCAACCAGAACAGCCACTCATACCGAAGATTTCCTTCCAAACGTCGAACTTACATTCCGTTCATGGGCAGTAAGTGCTAGTTCCTAACGCTAATAATCCCAGCCCTTCATCGCCAATAATGATAGCAGAATTCACATTCCTATCGTGCTTAATTTTGCAGTTGGAACAAGTCCAGCTACGCACTTCCAACGGAAGGCTACCCACCTGATTCAGACCTACGTGGCAACTCTTACTCGATGGTGCAAAAAGACGACCAGTGTCTAGGTATGTTTTACAGTCTCTTTCAGCCTTGTATTTCAAAGGTCTGGTCTATTTTGACCATCTGAATCGCTAGTTTTTTTGGGATAAAATAAAATAATTTTATCTAAATTATTAACTGCCAGATTTTCAACAACGATGAATTGGTTTTACTGCGCCAATTTGGGAGATATTTTTCCCGGTAATTTATCACGAGCGTTTGTCATCTTTTCCTGACTAATGACCGCTAAGCTGGCTTTATGGCGAGGATTTGAATCTTGATGTTTGCGAGATAGTTTATGCCGCTTACGGTTTATATTTTTATAAATTCTGGTTTATTTTAATAAAAACAACCCCCAGGTTGCCTAGAAAATTGAGGAATTTATCACCAAAAATTTGTACTTTTTGTGGGGTAATGAATTGATTGGTTGTCCTGCCTTGACTAGAACTTCGAGAAAGATGCCCGTCCTTCAAATAAGTTGATGAATGCTCTGCATAGGTTTAGTGAACTCAAATGATGTAGTTTTGGGTGACAGGGCAATCGCATCTGGTAAATAGCACTTTGTGAAGCAAAACTGAGCTAGCGATGTAACAAGCAAGCTGCAAAACTTACCAGGCAATGGTTTAAGGGAACCGTCTCTGAGCTGATATCTTTTATTGTGCATCATTGGTAACAAGTTAAGCTAAAAAAGCATTTGTCAATCAGCAATTATGCTCAACATTTACTCGGATTTTGGGTAGAAAACAGAGATTTGGGCGATCGAGGAATCATGCCTCCCATGATATTTATACTTACTCCCTCTCAAATCGTGAATTTTCCCTTCCTAAAAAAGCACTCTTTTTGAGTAAAATTACTGATTTACAAATGCAATTAAGTCTTAACTTGTCACCAATGAACCAGCGATCATAATTGCTGTGTAAAAAACAATTCTTAGAAAAGTGCCTATTTTACCTCCCCCCATTCTTATGACCCTCAGCGATTTTTAAGAAATTTGACCAAACAGCAAGAAGCTGTGGCGTGTCAAAGTCCATTCCTGCAGAAACATTTTGAATAATTTTAATAATTTTTTAACAGACCGTGAATCGGACTGATTAAGGTCTGTTGTTCTGAGATTAAATGTTGGTGAGGAGCGTAGGGAACCACTAAGAGTAAAAATTCTCTATGCTAGAGTAAGCTGCTAAATGCCCTAAAGCTCACTTTTGATGGCTTTGTTGTCGCAATCGTTGCGACATTTATGATGATTTATCAAATTTTAAAAACGAATTTTATTTATTGTTACCGTCTTGTGATAGCTGAGAGATTGGTTATTTCTTGCCTGTTCAACTCGTTCTCCAGCTAGGAGTCCAGACCACAAACAGGACGGCAAAAAACAACCCTGGCTTTCATCGCACCGCTAAGATGAGTACAGTTATAGCGGGGGACTTCCCGCCGAGTAAGTTAAATTGGAAGATAATTGTATGTTGTCGAAAAGAATTTTGCCTTGTCTGGATGTGAAAGCCGGTCGCGTGGTCAAAGGTGTCAATTTTGTCAATCTTCAGGATGCTGGCGATCCGGTAGAAATGGCTCAGGTTTACAATGATGCGGGTGCTGACGAGTTGGTGTTTCTGGACATTACGGCGACTCACGAAGACCGGAATATTATGATCGATGTGGTGTACCGAACGGCCGATCGCGTATTTATCCCTTTGACGGTGGGCGGCGGTATCCAATCTTTAGACACCATTAAAAGTTTATTGAGGGCGGGCGCAGACAAGGTGAGTATTAATTCGGCGGCGGTGCGCGATCCGAGTTTAATTGACAAAGCCAGCGATCGATTTGGTAATCAGTGCATTGTAGTGGCGATCGACGCCCGCAAACGGCAAGACGCAGATAATCCTGGTTGGGACGTGTACGTGCGCGGAGGGCGAGAAAATACCGGCAAAGATGCGATCGCCTGGGCCAAAGAAGCCGAACAGCGCGGCGCCGGCGAAATTCTGGTGACAAGCATGGACTCGGACGGCACTCAAGCCGGTTACGATTTGGAATTAACTCGAAGCATTGCCGAAATTGTCGAAATTCCCGTCATTGCTTCCGGTGGCGCCGGCAACTGTCACCACATCTATGAAGCCGTGACTGAGGGCAAAGCAGAAGCAGCCCTGCTGGCTTCCCTGCTGCATTACGGGCAACTCAGTGTAGGAGAAATTAAAACTTATCTAGCAAAATTTCAAGTTCCCGTGCGACAGCAGCAGCCATTGGTTATTAGTCATTAGTCAGTAGATAGTCGGGCGCATCTCATATTTTGCAACATTTTCCACAAACCGCTCTGCAGGTTCACTCAAGCGCCCTCTCACATTGCAAACAGGCTAAATAAACCCGCCCCCACCCCACGATAAAACCAGTTACTGACATTGATACTGCTATGTGAGGCGCATCCGAAGGCACTTATAGAAGGTTTTTTTGATTCTACACAAGTGCCTTCTACATAAATCTCTTGGGGCGACCGACGCCAGTCAACTAGAAATATTCCCTGAGAAGGATTTCAAATACTAGCTTTTTCAGCTAAATATTATATGTTAGCTCAATTTGAAAGAAAGCAACGGTTGCTTTTATCAAACTTGAGTTAAAGATTGTGCAGAATATGAGTGAGCTTCAGCCTGTTAACAATCTTAGCGATCAAAACTTCTAAAAACGGAGAAATTTTGTATGTCTTTTATCAGCTTTAACTTCCCTGCCAAGCGTTTAGTCCGCACTTTAATAGCTGTTTGTTTTTGTGCGTTGATGTTTGTTTCTAATGCTTTTCCCGCTTTTGCCGTTACTAGCAGCCCCACAAAAGGTGAAGACCAACTTTTAGGGATTGAAAAAGAATCTCAAGAAGCTGTACTCAAAAAACCAATGTCCTTGGAAGAAACTCAAGAAAAAGCCAGCAAAGGACCCAACGAAGTTCAGGGGGACGCTGACATTGAAAAAATGAAAAATCCTTCCAATACACAAGCTACATCCTTTGAGCAACAAGTCAAAAAAGCTGTCAACAAAATTAAAGACTAACTCAGCGCGCAGTAGTCAGCGGACAGTAGTCAGTATAAAAGATTAGGGACGCGGCGCGGTGCCGTGTCCCTAGATTTTTTTTTGTAGAAACACCGGACCGCGCCACATCCTTGGAAAAGCCCTATCCAATCTAAATTTAGCTTTAGTTTTCAGAATTCGTCTTAGATGGAATAAAACAGTGGAAAGGACTTGGCATCTTTCGGCTTTACAAACACTCTTTGCTGGGGCTGCAAGTTCAAGTTATCGAATCTTTCTCTAGTCAAATTAGCGTTTACTACTTGACCGTCATCTAAGGTTAATTCTACCTGAATTTCCCATCCCAAATGAATCAAGCGACTGATTCTTGCAGGCACCGTTGCACTATTTTCTGTAGTTTCAATTACTACATCGTGAGGGCGCAAGAAAATCTCTGGGTTGGCTGAGTCAAAGCCGTTGTCTTGAAACATTCTTGAACTGCTGGGCAATACATTGACTGGCCCGATAAAACTCATTACGAAAGCACTAGCTGGATGGTCGTAAATTTCTGCGGGTGTGCCGACTTGTTCGATTTTACCTTTATTCATTACTGTAATTTGATCGGCAACTTCCATTGCTTCTTCTTGATCATGCGTCACAAAGACTGTGGTAACGTGAACTTCGTCGTGCAGTCGCCGCAACCAAGCACGCAAATCTTTGCGAACTTTGGCATCGAGGGCTCCAAAAGGTTCGTCTAGCAGTAACACTTTCGGTTCCACAGCTAGGGCTCTGGCGAGGGCCACCCGCTGCCGCTGGCCTCCTGAAAGTTGCGACGGGTATCTATCGCCCAATCCTGCCAATTGCACTAAATTCAACAATTCTTCTACCCGCGATTTGACTTTCGCTGGCGGTATTTTCTGAATTTGCATCCCGAAAGCGATGTTTTTTCGCACTGTCATGTGCTTGAATAGCGCGTAGTGCTGAAACACGAACCCAATTTTGCGGTCTTGGACGCTAGTATTGGTCGCATCTTGGCCTGTTAGCCAGATTTTGCCGGAGTCGGGCATTTCTAAACCGGCAATCAGCCGCAGCAGCGTGGACTTGCCGGAACCAGACGGGCCCAGCAATGCGACTAGGGAACCGGATTCAATTTCTAAGCTGACCCGATCGAGTGCTTGGAAACTGCCAAACTGTTTTGATACGTTTTCTACAACTATGCCCATAGGAAGTTCGGCAACGAAGCCGTGTACAAAATTTAACAGATTTAACGGATAGAGGTTGAGCTTCGAGGTTCGAGCTTCGAGCGAAAAATGTTAATCTCCGGTTTGGGGAGGGGTTAAAGTAAGTTTTTTATAGCACGATCGCACATCAGTTTGTTAAGTTTAGGGTTTTGGCCATCGGTCAAACAGCCGAAAATTAACAAAAATGCACCTCCAACACAAAACAACACAATTCTTTGCCACCAAAGTTGGCGTTTGGTACTACAATGCAGCAAAAGTTCAAGCGTTTTTGACTTCAACGGCTGAGGGGATAAAGGAAAATGGGAGATGTTGGACGTGTGCCTGTAGGAATTATCGGCGCTTCAGGGTACGGCGGCGTGCAACTTGTGCGACTGCTGGCAGATCACCCAGCGGCTGAAGTAGTGTATTTGGGCGGGGATAGCAGTGCGGGAAAACCTTTTTCCAGCCTTTATCCGCATTTGACTAACTGCATTGACTTGACTGTGGAGGCGATCGACCTAGACAAAATAGCGGCAAAATGTGAAGTGGTGTTTCTGTCGCTGCCCAACGGTTTAGCTTGCAAAATGGCACCGACGCTGCTCGAAAAAGGCTGCAAAGTCTTGGATTTGTCGGCTGACTACAGATTTGAAAATCTGGAAACTTACAAAGCTTGGTACGGCGGCGAGCGATCGGACTCATCAGTGGCTGCAACGGCTGTTTACGGTTTGCCAGAATTGTATCGCGATCGCATTAAAAACGCTCAGTTAGTAGGCTGTGCCGGCTGCTACGTCACTGCTAGTTTATTAGCCCTGGCACCTTTGCTCAAACAAGGGCTCATTGTGCCAGAAACAGCAATTATAGACGCCAAATCCGGTGCTTCGGGAGGGGGCCGCAAAGCCGAAGTTAATCTCTTGTTGGCTGAAGCAGAGGGTTCTCTGGGTGCTTACGGCGTTGGTCGCCACCGTCACACGCCAGAAATCGAGCAAATTTGCAGCGATTTAGCGGGACACGATATTAAAGTTCAGTTTACTCCCCACCTAATTCCGATGGTGCGCGGAATTCTGGCAACTGTTTACGCAACTTTGCGCGATCCAGGTTTGGTGCGGGAAGATTTAATCACAATTTTCAGCGCTTTTTACCGCAATTGTCCTTGGGTAAAAGTATTGCCTGCTGGAGTTTATCCGCAAACAAAATGGGCTTGCGGTACGAATCTTTGTTATATCGGCATCGAAGTCGATCCGCGTACTGACAGGGTGATTGTACTGTCGGCGATCGACAATTTAATTAAGGGACAAGCCGGTCAAGGCATCCAGTGCATGAACTTGATGATGGCTTGGGAAGAAACTTTGGGTTTGCCACAATTGGCTTTCTATCCTTAATTGAGGATCGGTAATATCCCGATTTAACTGGTTCCCGGGCTCTGCCTGGGAACCGATATCCAGAGGCTCTGCCTCGAAGACGCGAGGAAAATTGGAGGCAGAGCCTCCGGATCTGCGTCCCCAGGCAGAGCCGGGGAACGAAAATTTTCGATTACCAAGTGTTATTTTGGCCCGTAACCGATCGACCCAGCATAAATTGCCCGATCGCCCAATTGATCCTCAATCCGTAACAAACGGTTGTATTTTGCCACCCGTTCGCTGCGACACAAAGAACCAGTCTTGATTTGGCCTGCGCGAGTCGCTACCGCTAAATCGGCAATGGTGGTATCTTCAGTTTCACCGGAACGGTGGCTGATGATCGATCGATAGCTGTTGCGTTTGCCCAGGTCGATCGTATCCAAAGTCTCTGTCAAAGAACCAATTTGATTCAGTTTAATCAAAATCGAATTGCTAGCTTTCAAATCAATCCCTTTTTGCAGCCGCGTGCGATTAGTAACAAACAAATCGTCACCAACCAATTGAACTTTGCTGCCCATTTTCTGCGTCAGCGCTACCCAACTCTCCCAATCGTCTTCGTGCAAACCATCTTCAATTGAAACTATCGGATATTGACTCACCAAACCATCCAAATAATCGATTAATTCTGCTGGCGAATGAGCCACACCGTCGTAAGTATAGTGCCCATCTTTGTAAAATTCGCTAGCAGCAACATCCAAAGCCAAAGCAACTTGTTCACCCGGTTTGTAGCCAGCTTTTTCAATTGCCATCATCAACAAATCCAAAGCTTCCTGATTCGATCCTAAATTAGGAGCAAAACCGCCTTCATCGCCGACACCAGTCAGCAAATTTTTGTCTTTCAAGACTTTAGCTAGACTAGCAAATATTTCTGCACCCCAGCGCAAAGCTTCTTTAAAAGATGGGGCACCCACAGGGACAATCATAAATTCTTGAATGTCTACGTTGTTGTCCGCGTGGGAACCGCCGTTGATCACGTTCATCAAAGGCACGGGCAGAACGTTCGCCAAGGTGCCGCCCAAGTAGCGGTAAAGGGGGAGTCCTAAAGTCTCGGCGGCAGCCTTTGCTGTGGCTAAGGAGACTCCGAGAATGGCATTTGCGCCGAGGTGGGATTTGTTGGGGGAACCGTCCAACTCAATCATGGTTTTGTCTACCAGTGCTTGGTCGATCGCATCTAGATTAGCCAAAGCGGGGGCAATTTTGTGTTCGACGTTAGCGACGGCTTTTAGGACTCCTTTGCCACCATAACGGCTTTTGTCGTCGTCGCGGAGTTCGTGGGCTTCAAAAGAGCCTGTAGAGGCACCGCTGGGGACTTGGGCGATCCCCACAACACCGTTGGCTAGGTAGACTTCAGCTTCAATGGTGGGGCGGCCACGGGAGTCGAGGATTTCTCTGGCTTGAATAGAATCGATCGCAGTGTCTAGCATATTAATTATTCCGAACTGAACTCAAGGTTTCATGACAATTAGCAGTCTCTGGGTTTTCCAACGCTGACTGCTGACGGGTAATAGAGTACGCGATCCCCAGAATTATTGGTGCACAGTTCAAAATATTTGCGGATTTGGACGAGCCGATTGGTGTCAATAACCGAAGCTTGTTGAATCAAGACCTCCGGCAAGTTTGACAGTAATTTGATTTTTTTAACACCAGATTCCCGCAGATTTCTTAATTGAAACCTTTGTTAAAATCAGAATGTCAACCAAGTCAATCAAAAAAGGAGAATATTAGGATGTTAGAAACAAATCTCGGAGAAATTAGAGCATTAGCTGAAAATTCAGACCCAATTATTGCTGATCCCCCAAACACCAAATTACTCACAGGGCCATTGCCAAATCCAGGCAGCGATCCCAACTTTTTTGACTTAACTGCCAATGACGACGCAGTTCAATTAGCCAACGGAATTCTGCGTAATACTCCCGGAGGTTTGCGGGCTTTAGTTGGTAACGATTTTGTCAGAGGTTCAGGTGGTGCGGAACTGATGAACGGTAACAGTGGCACAGATACTTTAATCGGAGGTTGCGGCAGCGATACAATTCGCGGCGGCCAAGATTTTGACATTCTTTATGGAGAATGTAGCAGCGATTTTGTTAGCGGAGATCAAGGTGATGACTACGTTTATGGAGGCACGGCCAATGACTTTATTCGGGGCGGTAAAGGTAATGATGCTTTAGTAGGAGAGAGTGGAAACGATACTTTAATCGGCGATGCTGGAATTGATAGAGTTTGGGGAAGTGAAGGCGCAGATTTGTTTGTCCTCCGCACAGAAGCGGGAGCAACTTCTGGAGAAATTGGTTCCCTTCAACCGCTTCCTAGCGGCAATTTTGATGTAGATGAAGTGCCTGCCGATTTTATTCTCGATTACAATCCGGCTGAAGGTGATGTCATTGGATTAGCGGGAGGACTGACGCGAAATGATATTGTTTTGAGCGAAAGGTTTTTAACAATTGGTGATGCCAGAGATTACGATAGCAGTGGCCCTTTTCCTCCGGGAATTCCTCGCACTGCTGATTTTAGAATTTTAAATACTAAGGCGACGGTGATTCGGGAAGCTAGTACCGGCAATATCTTGGGTTTGGTGAAGGATGTTTCGCCGGATCAACTTCAGTTTATATCTGTATCGGATGAGGCGCTCTAGGATAATTACCAATTGGTGGGCAAGGGTAATCTGCATAGCACGGATGGGCGGAACGAAACGCCCATCCGACAACAACAAGGCTCTCAATCCTCGTTCCCAGGGTCTGCCTGGGAAGGCATATCAGCGAGGCTCTGCCTCCCGATTCCTGACATAAATTCAACAATATTTAAGATTGCCAGAAATCCGCAACATCATATCCCATTTCGGTGAGCATTTGCCGCAGCAGAGGTAAGCTCAAACCAATCACATTTGTGTGACATCCTTCGATTTTTTCGACAAAAAAGCCGCCTTTACCTTCGAGTGCAAAACAGCCTGCACAGGCGAGGGGTTCTCCGGTAGCGACGTAAGCCGTTATTTGGCGCGAGGTAACTTCGGCAAAATGAACTTTTGTAACTTGACAGCGAATGAGCGATCGACACATTGCCTGATCCAAGTCATCGAATCTAGTATCAATTAAAGCATGACCCGTATACAGTTCGCCCACCTTACCGCGCATTTTCTGCCAGCGCGAGATTGCTTCTTCCGCATCCTTGGGTTTGCCGTGAATTTCGCCATCTACGAGCAAAATTGAATCGCATCCCAACACCAAACAAGATTGGGGATTAGGGATTTGCGGGTGAGAATTAGCCAATAAAAACTTAGCTACACCCTCAGCTTTTCCCTCTGCTAAAACCTGCACTAATTTATTGGCATCCCTCATTTGTATTTGCGCTTCATCAAAGTCGCTGGGGCAAATTACAGCTTGAATGCCAGCATTTTCTAGCAGGCGACGGCGCGCTGGAGAAGCTGAAGCTAATACAAAAGTTGGAATTTTCATAAGTTAAGAATAAAGAAGGAAGGAGGAAGAAGCAAGAGGTAAGAAGGAAGAAACATTAACTAAACGATTCTATACCCCCAATTCCCGGAGCCCTATTCCCCATTCCAAACTACTATTTAATCTAATAAACAGAGAAAGATTTAACAACTTTCTCAAAAGCTTCTTTTACTTTTGGCCAGCGTTCTTCAGTAGTGGAAACGTTAAGGGTAAAAAGTTTGCCGCGGCTGACGGCTACACTCGCTAAGTTGTGGCGTTCTTGGTTTGGCAACTTAACGGCGTATTCTAAAATGTAATAGTTTTTCGATCGCGATTCGCGAGCTTCTGCATTGACTAATTCAGCTTCGCGGCCGGAATCAGCCGGGGCGATCGCACTTTTGCTGAGTTTGTATCCCACATCCGTCGGCGTTCCCAAATCCGCCAGAGTTTTGTCCTTCGCGACTGGACTGATTACCACGCTGACGTTCTCGGTTTGCTGAATCAAATCGCGGAACACCACATCAGGCCCGTTAGAAACCGCGATCGGCAGCCAGCCGTTAGGATAGAGAAATTGATAGCCGTCGCCAGTATCAACGTAGCTTTTGAGTCCGGTGACTTTAGAGACACAACCGGTCAAGGTAAGGCTTAGAACAACCAGAAGTATTGCCGCAATTCGTTTGAGCATTATTTTTACGGGTAGGGTAACACTAAAATATTTAATTTTAATTGTCTCACCAAACCTTGCCCCTAAAAACAGTTAAGCTATGCTCGCCGTTTGTGTACCGCCCGCGAGGCATAGCCGTATAGTCTAATTTTTAACAAAATCATTACAGGTGAGTCAGCCAGCTAATCAGTCCGTGCTTGGTAGAAACTTCTAAAGCCAAGAGAGAAACAAAACCAATCATGGCAAGGCGGCCGTTTAAGCGTTCTGCGTAAGGGGTGAAGCCGGTGCGGGTTTGGTCATCGATGTATACTTTGGGCTCGATCGCAAAATTGTTCATTTTGCCTTCGTCGTCCAGCATGAAGCCTCTGTTAGTCATGTTTTTTTTCCTAAATGGTTTTTAACGTACTGTAAATAAATGTAACACACTTGTGAAGATATGTAAAGGATTGTGAGAAATTTTTTTTAAAGACCCCGATCGGACTGTGCACTGTAGACTCTGGGCCCCGGAGGGGGGAGGATAGAGTGGAGAGGCACAAAAGTCGATGGTGTGTGGCAAATCCAGTCTGGGTTTGACAAAAATTGTGGAACGGAGGAAAAATTTATGCGGGCCAGTCTGGAAATGCGGTGGTTTTATAGCGGTGCGCTGCCAAAATCGATCAATCAATGGTTTGGAAGCGACAGTCTCGGCGGGTATCTTTCGCCTCCTGAAGAGCGGGAAGACATATATTTGCTAGTACCAAGCTGCGACTACTTGGGAGTGAAGCTGCGCGGGAAAACCTTGGAGGTAAAGTGGCGTCAGGGAGAGTTGGGGGCGATGCAGTTCGGCAACCGCTGGGAAGGTAAGGCCGAGAAGTGGCTGAAGTGGGTTTGTGCCGACACCATCGCACCGATACCGGCGGATATTATAGCGACAGGAAAGTGGGTGGGAGTTAAGAAAAAAAGAGCCCTGCGCCTTTACCAAGTTTCTGAGTCCGGTGTGGTGATGTCAGTGCCAGTAGAAGCCCCAATTCCCCAAGGTTGCACCGTGGAACTTACTCAGTTGAACATTAACGGCAGCGCGTGGTGGACTTTGGGATTTGAAGCTTTTGGTAGCGAAAGTTGTTTGACAGAAAGCCTGCAAACAGTGGCTAGTTGGACTAGCAAGAGTTATCAGGCGCAAAAGTTGAAAGCTGAGGATTCTTCTGCTTATCCGATTTGGCTGGGCAGCAAGTAATATCAAACCCGGCTTGAATAATACCTCCTGTATTCTTTAGTCGCCGTCTGCTGGGACCTGAGGCAAGTTTAGACCGGGTTTCAACCGCCGAGTCTGGCCGTCCTGGACGCAACTGGCATATATAGTAAGGTGCTCTACTACCGGAAATCTTCAATAATCTTTCAATAACGGAGTCTGACGCACCTGAGATGTTGCACCATTTTCAATTAGGTTTTTTACGGGCGGGCTCTTCGGCCCACCCCACAAGAAAACTCACTCTTCGCTTCACAGGCCCGAAAGCCTGTTAAGCGAGAATGGTGCAAGATGCACCCTACAAGTCGATCGTCCTGTGACAGTTAGCCTTAGTCTGATCTAATCGAGGGGGTTTCTAACTATTCCCCCTCTTTCCCATTCTCCCCCTCTTTCATTTTCCCCACTTTGCCACCAGTTCTGAGAATTTGACAAGCCAAAATAGCCGCCCCAAACCCGTTATCAATATTCACCACACCCACACCAGCCGCACAAGAATTGAGCATAGTTAAAAGAGGAGCAATCCCGCCAAAACTCGCGCCGTAACCTACACTCGTCGGCACAGCAATTACCGGACAATCTGCCAAACCCGCAACCACACTGGCCAAAGCACCTTCCATACCCGCAACCGCAATCAACACATCAGCACCGGCAATTACGTGCCGGTTGCTCAGCAAGCGGTGAATGCCGGCAACTCCCACATCCCACAAACGCCGCACCTGAAAACCGCAAAGTTCCGCAGTAACTGCCGCCTCTTCCGCTACAGGTAAATCCGCCGTTCCCGCACTGATAATAGTCACAGTACCCGGATGCTGCGGAGTTGGGGAATTAGCAGAAATTGCACAAATTCGAGCCTTTTGGTAGTAGCACAAATCCGGTATTTTTTGCTGCAATTGCTCGAAAACTTCCTGTTCAATTCGCGTCGCCATCACCGCAGAATTTCGCCCGCGCATCGCCTCGATAATCTCAACAATTTGGTCGGGGGTTTTCCCCGGGCCCCAAATTACTTCAGGAAAACCCGTTCTCAGAGTACGGTGGTGGTCAATTTTGGCAAAATCGCCGACTTCTTCAAAGTCAAAATGCTTTAATTTATCCAAAGCTGCGATCGGGCTCACATCGCCTGCCGCCACAGATTCGAGTAACTTCTGTAAAATTTCAGGTTCCATTAATTAATGACTGACTAATAACTGCTGATTAACGATCCGCCCAAAAACGGATACACGCCCCCGACTTCTGTCGCGATCGACCCCAAATTTTAGACTAAGGTTCAAGTTCCCAGATTCATCTTTAGAGTAAATCAAATCTAAAAACTAAAATCTAAAATCTAAAATCGACTGACTATTCTGTTATTTTCAATTCGTACAAATTCCAGAAAGCACCGCCGAGGGCACTGTAGCGAATTCCCAAAACGCGATCGCGCACCGCCTCAAAAGTCAGCGGATTCACCATATAGATAAACGGCACTTGTTCTGCTATCATCCGCTGCGTCTCCCCATAAATTTCCTTGCGCTTCGCCTCATCAAGCTCCTGGGAAGCCTTCACATAAAGGTCATCGATTTTCTGCTCCCAGTCGTACACTTCCCAACCTTTAATCGGCGGTTCTCCGGCTTGCGGGCCCTGGTTGAAACTGTGCAAAGTCCCATTGACTGACCAAATATTGTAGCCGCTGTGCGGTTCAGTACCTCCCGTAAAACCGCCGAGGTAAGTATCCCAATTCCGCGTCAGGCGCAGCTTTTCCACATAGGTGTTAAAACTGAGGAACTGTGTATCAATTTGCATCCCCAGTTTGCCTAAATCTTGCTTAATTTGCGTTCCCATTTGTTCCCGAACTTTTTTACCCGCAGCCATCAACAAAGTAAATCGCACTTTGTTGCCCTCTGCATCCAATAATTGTCCCTCACTGTTATATTTAAAACCAGCACTTAACAGCAAATCTTTGGCTTTTTGCAGATCGTAACTGTAAGTTTTCAATCCCTGTTCTGGGGACAGGTAGAACGGACTTTGCGCCGGAATTGGAGAATGCAGCGGCGCGCCAAGTCCGCGATAGATATTGTTAGTCATGGAGTCGCGATTGATGCCGTAGGCGATCGCCTGCCGAAATTCCTTACTCGCGAACCAGCGAGACTTAACCGGGTCTACAAACGGTTGATTTTGAGCATTGCGCCCCCTATTCAGATTGAAACACATAAACACGCTGCCAGTATCCGGCCCGCCGTTAAAGACCGTATATTGGCCGCGTTTTTCCTCCCGTTTCAGCAACGGAAAAACTTCCGGTTGCACGTCCAGAGTATCCAAATCGCCAGAGCGAAAATTCAGCAGTTGATTGTCAGTATTTTCGATAATTTGCCAAACAATTTGCTGGATATAAGGCTGAAGATTTCCCTCCGCATCTTTGCGCCAAAAATACGGATTTTTTTCCAAAACAACGCGCTGATTAGGAGTATAGCTCAGCATTCGATATTGACCGTTGCCGACAATTTTTTGAGGATCGGTATCCGTGTTCCAAGTAGTCAGGAATTTAGGTTTGCCATCTGCATCTGTATTGTCTACAGATTCCTGTAAAATATGAGCTGGTAAAATTGGGATTCCCCCAGCATATCTAATAAAAGGAGCAAAGGGTTCTGCAACGGAAAATTCAACGCGGCGGCTGTCTATTTTTTGAACTTTTGGGAATTGGCGACTCATGCCAACCCTCAGAGTATCTTTCAAACCGCTCGGAATTTTGTCATTGAAATAAATCTTTTCATAGCTGAAGATAATGTCATCAGTAGTCAGGGGTTCGCCGTCCGACCATTTCAAACCCTCTCGCAGGGTGAAGACAATCTTTTTGCCATCTTTAGAAACTTCCCAGGACTCGGCTAAACCGGGTTCTAACTCCGATGTCAAGCCGTTTTCGTTGATCAATCCCTCGTACATATAGCCAAAGACGCTGTATGCAGATTGATTTAGCGGGTAGTTAAAGGTGGCTGGGCCGCTGGGGGTAGGAACGATGAGTCTGTTTACTAAGTTCGATCGGGCTGGAGTGCACGCAGACAGAGTTATAGTGGCAATTGCCGCAAGTAAAATCGCCAGCCAGCGCAGTCTTGAATATAGCATCATAAAAATTTTCATAATTTTTTAGTTTACCACCTGCGTGCAACTATGATTGAGATTGTACCCAACCGAGAAAGTCTTCAGTGCGTGAAAAATACTTGGTTATCCCTACTTCCCGCAAAGCATCTCTAACTTTGGGCAGACCAAATTCTTTTGTATTATTACTCAAAAACACCTTGACTTCATTAGGATGTAAGTGTGCGTGATTCAAGATGCAGTGCAGAATCAAATTGTCTGTCGGGTCTTCTTCAATAAAAATTGAATTCAAACTTGCTTGAAGTATGCCTGCTGTTAAGGGAATCATTTCTATCTTTGTGGCTAACAAATCAAGAGCTGCAAAAAGACGTGCATTGATATCATTTATCAGAGCCTCATTTTCATTGAGGGATTGCTCTAAGTGAAAGACAAGAGACTGGGCAGAGGGTGAAGTTTTATCTCGCTTTAGCTGACTAATTTGTTTTTCCATTTCACCTAAAAAACGGTTGCGTCGCTTGATTTCGTCTTCTAAAGCCGAAAGTGATTCGATGCAGCAAATACTTGGTATGGCTATGCTGACTGATGTCGGTACACTCACCAACAAGTTGTTAGCGTCAGGGTCGTGTCCCGTAGCAATGCTCATCAGAAAGTTAGTCTCGATATATAAAATTGCCACCAATTTCTACCCCAGATTTTGTCGTCCCACCTACTAGAAGTGGCAGCAAGCCGATTTTTGCTATCTGTTCTGAGGCGGTTGGAATTTCAGACTTCCAATTATAAGCTAAGTCGCGCAGCCATGCTTCAACCAGTCTAGTTAGGTATCGCTTAAATATCCGTTTCTTGCCAAATTCAGGCTCATAATGGCGAAGTATCTCAGCAGTGTTTAGAGAGCAAACAGGTTCAGATAAATTTACTCCGTCCCATTTGAAAATCAGAATTTGTTCGGCGTCAACAAAAATCGCATAGGGAATGATGGTGCGTTGCTCGGACATTTTCGCTAACGCAGCTTTCATCCAAGATATTATGTAATCACCAATCCTCTGCTTTGCTGCTGGTTCTTGAGCTTCAATAATTTTGACTTCGATTAGCACGACTACCCGATCGTCCTTATCCAACGCGATAATATCCGCCTCTATAGGTAATTCTACTTCCAAGGTTTCAGTTTGCATGGTTTCAGCCTTCCTAGCGTATAAGTTTAAGTAAATTCAACTTCTACTATCAAACCACTTTTTTAATTTTTGGACACTAAAACTACAGCATAGGCTGCAATTCCTTCTTCTCTCCCGACCGGCCCTAACTTTTCGTTTGTAGTAGCTTTGATACCGATTTGGTCAGGTTTTAATTGTAGAACAGTAGAAAGCCGATCGCGCATTTGCTCAATATGCGGTTTCAGCTTTGGGCGTTCGGCCACCACCACCGAATCAATATTGCCGATTTCCCAGCCTTTATCTAATATTAACTGGTTCACTTGTGCCAACAGTACGAGACTATCAGCACCTTTCCATTTCGGGTCGGTTGGAGGGAAATACAGGCCGATATCTCCTAAGCTGAGAGCTCCGAGCATGGCATCCATGATAGCGTGGGTAAGTACGTCGGCGTCGCTGTGGCCGAGTAAGCCTAATTCGTGGGGAATGTGGACGCCGCCGAGGATGAGGGGGCGTTCTCGAACTAAGCAGTGAATGTCGTAGCCGTTGCCGATGCGGATGTTCATGTAAAGTAGATTTTTGAGAAAAGCAGACAGTAGACAATTATTTCATATTTTGTCTGAGGATAATTGAGTTTTTTGGGCGATCGAGCTTTTTACTAAAACTTACCGACTCGGAACAAACAAACCGAGTTTTTTACCCTGGGTGCGGTTTGGAAAGAAGTAGATGCGCCATCCAACCAGGTTTCTAGATACCCATGCGTCCAGGACTATTGGCTTAAGACTAGCGCCCGAACTAGACAGCTAATTGCCAAGTTCAAACATTGCCCTCAGCTATCAACCATCAACCAACCTGAATCAAATCCGGATAGGAACTCAACAACTCACCGCCAGTCAAACTATGCGTTTCCTCCTGCGGACTCCAAATCAACTCAAAAATCAGCAAATTCTCTGCAGGAGTCGCCGCCGATTTCTCTAACGCTATTTTCAATTTTCCACTATCGCGAATGTCTCCAAACAGCGGTCTGACATCCTCTTTTCCTATCAAAAACGTCACTACAATATACTCTCCCGACACTCTATTCCCAGCACTGACCGAGTGGCGGCGGCGGGTGTCGCCGTTAACCAAACTCAGAGTTTCTAGACTTAACTTTCTGCGTTCTTGAATCGAGAGTTGATTGAATATTTGCTCAGCTTCCTCCCGACTCGTAAATATCTGGTAATTCCCGCCAACGTGACTCCACTTGTCGCACGGACGCAAAACAACCAGAACACATTCTGGCAAAAATAATGCCCTGTTGATCGCAGTTTTTATATCATAATTTAATGTCAATTCATTTAGCTGACTTTTAACTCCTGGGCAAGATCCCACTAACATTGCAACTTGTAACTGGCTGACGGCAAGAATATGTATTTTATTTTGAGTTCCCGACTGGGGGCGATGATAGTAAATACAGTAAGCGATTAACGTTAAACCCCCTACCGAAACAAACAGCCAAAACCAAAACAATTTCCAATCCTCAGATGATGGCGAAGTCGGAGCGTTGTCAAAGGTATTTTCAGGGAGAATTGGTGCTAAATTAATTACTGGCTGTTGATTATAATCAGTATTTCGCTGACTGTTACCTGGGTTGTCTGAAGATGGCGTTAGGAGTTCGATATTGCCGGAATAATCAGTGGTGATTGGCGTTGGATTAACTGCTGGATTAGGATTATAACCAGTATTTGACTGACTGTTACCGGGATTGTAAGGAACTGCATAACTCGGAGCGGAATTATAGGTGTGGCGCTGAATAATTAAAGTTCTGTTATTTCCATATTTTTGGGGAATTGGAGGGTTAGGTACGGCGACAGGTGCAGGTGAAGCCGGCTTTTCAAAAGAGCTGCTGCGAACTCTTTCCCCAGTGTTTCCATTGGTACTAGGACGGCTGGAAATGGAACTAGAAGAAGTGCCAGACGAGCTGTTTCTAGAAGGGCTAGAACAAGTGCCAAACGAGGTGTTGCTAGAAGAACTAGAACGGCTAGGCGAGGTACTGTTGGAGCGGCTGGAACTGGAACTAGAACTAGAATAAGACGATCGCCCGTCGCTACTTCCGCCACTGCTTCGGGCAAAAGCTTCCCGGTTAATATGTAACCTTGCCGCCGCTGCTAGGAGTTAAATTGACAGTAACTTCAGCGGCGAGCAAAAAGGCGATCGCCGTACAGCACAAAAGTTGATTTTTTAACATAAGTTTCTCTGCTAAAAATAGGATGATCAACCCCGACTGTTAAAAGTCAAAAGTTAACTAATCCGCTAGCAAATCCGGTCGCCTTTGGCGCGTTCTTTCAATTTGCTGTTGCTTGCGCCAGCGAGCAATTTCTGCGTGATTACCAGACAGCAACACGTCGGGCACCTTCAATCCCCGAAAATCCGCCGGT